>NZ_JAPPTE010000024.1:0-63872 GCF_026719375.1 Citrobacter sp. W9
TCATCAGGCGCGGAACTCATCAAGGCGCGGGAATAAAATCCCATTCAGACGCCGGATAGATTCAAGCAAGCCAACTTGTCGTCAAAATCGGTGTTGCAAAAACGGGAGTGACCATAGATTCCGTTTTAACGGGGCCTGGCGTTATGGACTCAAGCATGGCTTAACCCTCAATCTGGAGGATTCGCTTGGACATGAATCCCGTGGCCGCGGCATTACCGAGGGCTTTTTACCGGGCCAGTTCGAGCAGTATGGGATTAAATCACCGTTGACGACAAATTTCATCAACAGTGAATTACGCTACAGCTACGGCGCGCCAGAGGGGCGTGGCAAAGCGGAACTGGCGTTGTTATACAAAAAACTGACTTTCGGTAATACTTCTGATGTGCAGGATACCAGTGAGGATTTTTACCATTACATTCAGGAACAGGAATGGCACGAAAATAGTCTGGTAGCGGAAATTTTTGACCAATACACATCCAGAACACGCTTTCGCTATAGCTTTATTACTAACCAGCGTCGCTATGACAACAACTCAGAAAAAGATACTAATGAGTACTATTTGCTGTACGGCATGAAGTCGCAGTTGACCGGAAAAACTAACGTCGACATGAATATTTCATGGTTGTACAAAACATTTGAAAACAGCACAAATTCGCATGATTTTAATGGCCTCAACTGGGACATAAAAGCAGAGTGGAAGCCGCTGCAACAGTCGGTTTTCACAGCCCACTCGGCACAAAGTATTAAAGACCCGTCGGAAGTTGGGGGATACATTTTAGTGACCCAGTATGGCATTTCTTACCAGCATTTCTGGTTAGGGAATCGTTTTTCGACTTTGCTGGATTATTCATACACTGCGGAAGACTATAAAAAACAGAACAAGGATCGGCATGATAAAGATGGGGTATTTAGCGTAACCATGAGCTACGACTATACGCCATCGGTTAATTTTGAGATTAAATATCAATTAGATACATTGAATTCGAATAAGGATACTGACTCGTTTTATATCGGTCCCAACGACAATCAGGAAGTTATTAGAACGTTGGGTTATGATAATTCTATGATTATGCTTAAAGCTAAGGTTCAGATCTAAAATGAAAATAATAGAACTATGCGCGTTTTTGCTATTCAGTATCCTGGTGGTCGGATGCACAACGTCCAGCCCGAGATTAATGGATGATCCTGCTACTGTTCAGCAGGATTACCGGCTTGGGGCGGGGGATACTGTCAATATCGCTGTTCACGGTCAACCTGATATGACGATGCGGTTTATTTTGGATAAGAGCGGGGAGATTAATTTCCCGTTTGTGGGCGCTCTTAAATTAAAAGATAAAACTGTCGAACAGGTGACTAACGAATTAACTCAACGGCTGACGGGAGATTACTTTACCACGCCGATGGTGACGGTAAGTATTGCCGAGTTCCGTAAATACTATGTTTCGGGTGAGGTGAAAAGCCCGAACGGATTTGCCTGGGAGCCAGGTCTTACCGTCGAGAAATCAATTGCGCAGGCGGGCGGATTTACAGATCGTGCTGACCGAAAAGATATCAACATTCGCCTGTCGGGGAGCAATCAGCTGCTTGAGAATGTCGATTTAACGCACTCTGTTCATCCTGGGGATGTCGTGATTATTGGCATGGGGTTCTTCTGACGATGAAACTATCTATAGTGGAAAACGGCAAAAAACGAGAAAGTACGGTTGAATTCTCCCGCTTTGCCAAAGAGCTGAAAAAGAACGCCTGGAAAATCGCACTGGCCGGTATCGTTGCCGGGGTCGTGGCATACCCATTAATCAGCATGATGTCCTCAAAGTATGTCTCAACGGCGACGGTACTGATTAAAGCCCAGGCCGATAACGTTTCTCCATTCCCACAGGTTGATGGTTTCGATTCAACGCGCAGTGGTTACTATGAAACGCAATATGCGTTGATGCATTCGCGTATTGTGCTTGAGCAAGCCGTCCGCGATATGAAACTGGATGAAAACCCGGAATTTACCGGGGAAAAAGCCGGTACCCAGGGAGCGGAAAGCAATGAAAGCCGGCAGTTGAGGATGGAGCAAGCGCTGAAAACGTTGTCGAAAAACCTGAATGTCATCGGTATTCGTACAACGAACCTGGCGTCTATCACCTATGAATCCCCCTCCCCGCTGATGGCTGCTGACGTTGCCAACGGCGTCGCGCAGGCGTTCATCAACTATACGGTTGAGCAAAAGCGCCTGAAAGTAGAGAAAGCCCGCGAACTGAATTTTGAAAAAATGGAAGAGATTCAGAAGTCGATAGCGAAACAAAAAGAGGAAATGGACAGCTATCTGAAAAACGCCGGGCTGCTGACTTTTCGCGGTATCGATGGTTTTGAAACCGAGCAGTTAAGTATCGTCACCAATCGTCTGGCTGATGCGACCCAACGTCGCGTTGCCGCAGAATCTGTCTATAACGAGGTGAACAGCGGAGGGCGGTCGGTGGAGAGCGTTATCTCTCTACCTTCGGTCTCTAACCACGCTCAGATTCAGGATTTACGTATCGCGTTAATTCAGGCGCAGCGCACGTTGTCTGAACTGCGCAAAGTATACGGGCCGAAAAATCCCGCTATTTTAAAAGCAGAAGCTGATGTCCAGTCGATCCAAAGCCAAACCGGACGGGTTCTGGGTGAGCTGAAAGAGGGGTTACGTCAGCAATATCTGGCGGCGCTGGCGGATGAAAAGAACTATCAGCAGCAGGTGGCGCAGCAGAAAGAGATCTTCCAGAAAATGGCCTCAAAACGTGATGCCTGGAATAGCCAAAAGCTGTCGTTAGATAAAATGGAAGATCTGTATAAATCGCTGTATCAACGTACTCAGGAACTGTCGCTGTCCGGCGTAAATGCCGACGCGGTGTTATATGATCCTGCCGTTCCCGCACTAAAACCAGCGAAGCCGAATAAATCCCTCTTGTTGGTGATGGTGGTCCTGCTGGTGGTGGTGTTCAGTATCATGTATTTCATTGTCAAAGCGGCGATGGACAACTCAATCGGTACGTTGAGTCGTATGAAAAAACGTCTGAACGTTGCTCCGCTGGGCGAAATCCGTCGTTTTAGCGGAACCTCAGGGCGCGCGCAGGTGCGGGACATGATCCTGAAGAACCCGCTGAATGCCGATATTGTGCACGGTATCCGTACCCGGATTATGTTGGATAATCGACCGTTACAGACGCTCGCCGTGGCGTCGACGGAGCACCGTGAAGGGCGCTCTTTGCTGGCGAGTCTGTTAGCAAATTCCTTTAGTTTCGATCAGAAAACGCTGCTTATTGATGCGGATTTCTTCAATACTGACGGACTCTCATCCGAGCTGGCATCGGCAACGTCCGCAGGCGTAGCGGAACTGCTGCGTGGGGAGACCCAGCTTGAACAGGCGCGGATCAAGCTCAGTGATAATCTCGATTTTATCCCGCACGGGAAGACCACCATCTCTTCTCTGCTGATGTTGTCGTCCGGGCACCTTGAGCCGTTAATGCACGAACTGAAATCCCACTATCAACGCATCATTATCGATGTGGCTGCGGTAAATCAGAGTCAGGACGTGCAATTGATCAAACGCGCCGTTGATGGCGTTATTTTCATCGTGAAAGCCGGGTCGGGTTCGGCGGGACATATAGCCAACGCGCTGGACAAGATCGAGGAAAATGATGGTGTTGTGATTGGCGCTGTGCTGAATGCGGTTGAAGAAAAGGACCTTGAAACGCAAGAGGGCCTGCGTTCACTGAACTTCAGCACCGATCAACTGATGACAACGCCAGGCCGCGTATGAGTCTACTGAAGAGCGCCTCCACGATAGCCGGTTCATCAGTCATCTCGCAGTTGATTGGTGCGCTGTCTATCTGGTTGATCTCACACAAGTACGATATGGCTGAAGTGGGGCTTTATGCGCTCAACTACAGTATTGCCGTGGTGGGCGCTCAGGTCTGTACTTTTGCGTCACAGCTGTTAATTCCTAAACAGCAGGACGATGAACTGGTTCAGAATGTCGTGTTTTGCCTGATACAAAGCACGATCATCGCCTTACCCTACGCTGTACTGACCGCGTGGTTGTTTCACCAGAGCATACTGTTTCTCTATTTACTGACGCTTGCTACGGCATGGGTTCTGATCTCGGAAAACCTGTCGCTGCGCACAGCTAACTTTCGTTTTCTGATCTTCCAGCGCATTTCTGTTTCTGTGGTGGTATTACTTTCGATACTGGTTACGCACCATGTGCAACTGTTCTACTGGTCATGGGCCTGCGCGACGATGGTACTGACCATCAGCTGTATTTTGCATTCGTTTGATATTCGTTTGGTGGCGGCCCAACATTTGCGACCCGCCAGCAATTGGCATTTTTTTAAACAGAATATTCATCACATCACTAAAGTTGGCAGCGCTGAGGTGTTGGCGATGGCCAGCAGCAATCTGCCGATTATGCTGATTAACTTCTGGTTTTCGGCGCTGACAGCCGGTTATTTTTCCGTGGTCAGCCGCTTCTGCCTGGCGCCGGTGGTGATCATCGGGAACGCGGTGCGTAATACTATTTTTTCCAAGTGGTCTATCGATTTTAGAAATAACACCTTTAATTATCAGGAATATACCCGGGTACGGATGCTGCTGTTGGTGCTGGGGGTTATCTGTACTCTTGGCGTGTTTATTTTCTACCCGATTGTGATGCGCCTTGGTTTTAGCGAAGACTGGATTAACTCCATTGAAACGTCACGCTACATGCTACCCTACCTGTTCCCGGCGCTGGCGATAAGCCCCCTGACGGTCATAGAGCTTATTTTTGGCTCACATCGCTATTTTCTGCGCATCCAGTTGGAGCAACTGGCGATTGTGCTATTCGCTTTTGTCGTGACGCCCTATTTTTATAAAGACTATGCAACGTCGGTGATTTTGTTTTCTTCACTGACATTTATTCGCTACGCCTTTATTTATTTGAAAATGAACAAGCGGGCTAATCTGCTGAAAGACAGGCCGGTGATACTATGACGCTGAATACCGGATATTATTTACAAGGTTATACCTTCGTTACCCTGATCCTGTGTGGCCTGGTGCAATACTTTACCGGCATACAGTCGGTGCTATGGATCCCCTTTTTTCTGACCCTGTTGATGGTGGGATTACTGGTGATGCAGACGCGGGATGGCTCGCTGCGTCTGGATGCGCAGGAGACGATTGTGCTGGCGCTGTATTTCTCATTCCTGATACTGGCCGGGGCTTCAACTCTGATTCAGGGCGGGATCACCGTCGCGATTGTGGCCTTTAAAAATGAAATCGCACTGTCGCTGGTGATGATCTGTTTACTGCTGGGATTTTGCCGGGAGTCGCAGATTTATCGCGTGACTCGCTATTTGTACTGGGTGTTTTACGCGCAGATCCCGGTAATGATTTATCAGGTTTTACTGGTTGTTCCCCAGCGTGTCGCGGTGCGTGGTGAAGATGAAAAATGGGATTCCGTGGTGGGCACGTTTGGCGGCGACCCGATGGGGGGCGGTAACACTGCTGCGATGGGCCTGTTTTGCCTGCTGATTATGTTGTTAAAGGTCTCTGAGTATAAGCACGGACTGACCACGTTTAAATCCATGGCGTTACACATTGTTCTCGGGATCGGGCTATGTATTATTGGCGAAGTAAAGTTCGTTATCCTGCTATCGCCGCTGTTCCTGGCGTGGGTGTGGATCTCACCGAGCTACGTTAAAGACGTTAGCAAGGTTAATCTGAAGACGTTATTGGTTATTGTGGCGGGGATGTTGCTGCTGATTAGCCTGTCGATAGTGATCCTTGCGTATTATTATTCTACTGCGTTTGGCGGCGATCCGTCGAAAAGCTCGTTGAGTATTTTCATCGACTCTTTGAGCTATATTTTTGACCCAAACTACATTATGTCTACCGGGGAGTTAGGGCGCTTTACGACCTTCCTGTTCTGGCTAAAAAATAACGATCTGTGGGGACTTTCAGGAACGTTATTTGGCTATGGACTCAACGCCACTAACAGTGGTAGTACGGTTTCGCCAGGCTTTCTGAATATTATTTATAACTTAATCCTCGACTCGACTTCTCTGAGTATGCTGCTGTGGGAAGTGGGGGTGATTGGCACGTTACTCTTCATTAGCTTATTCATTTATATCCTGAAAATATGTCAGCCCAAGCCTTTACTGATGCTTGAACAACTGGACCAGCAGGATCTTCAGTTGTTGAGCTTTGCTCCGGCATTTAATGCTTTTGCGATTGCTTGCTTAATTAGCTTACCTTACAGCCAGATACTGATGATTATACCGATGTTACAATTCCTGTTCTATTTATCACTAGGATCAAGTTTAGTGATTCGTCGAACCGTCCTTCGCTGCGTAGGGTAATTGTATGGACAATAAACCGTTTATTTCAGTGAGTATTAAAACGCTCAATGAATCTGAGTGTATTGAGAAAACAATTGATAGTATCCGGAAACAGCTTGTTGATTATCCACATAAAATTATTGTGGCAGATAGTCTGTCAACGGATAACACCCAGCAGTTGGCGATCGATAAAGGGGTGACTGTGGTGTCATTAACCGATCCTGGCGATCGTTGCTGTGGCGTCGGACATCAGTTGGGTTACCTTTATAGTGAGGGGGAATATCTGTTGCTGATGGATGGCGACATGGAGCTGGAAGAAGGGTTTGTGGATCAGGCTGTCGCGTTTTTGCAGGCTGAACCGGAATATGCAGGCGTAGCGGGAACCGTCGAAATGGACGATGCCGTTAACTATGAATTTAAATCGCGTAAGCAACGCATTAATAAAATCTATCCCGTAGGGGACAGCGACCATTTAGGCGGCGGGGGGCTATATCGCCGCTCCGCCATTGAAAAAATTGGTTATCTAACCAACCGTAATCTGCACGCTTATGAAGAAGCCGAACTTGGCCTGCGTTTACTTGACGCGGGTTATAAACTACGTCGTCTGAATATTCCGTATTTCATTCACACTTCGCATACCATGCCGACCTTTCAGATGCTGAAGCATCGCTGGAAAAGCAAATACTATCAGGCGCCGGGCGAATTTTTACGCTGCGCCTGGGGAAAACCCTATTTCATCAACGCGTTAAAGATGGTTAAAAATGAGGCGATTTTTGCTGTTTACCTGGTCGCTTTGTTCATTGCGGCGGTGACCTTTAATCTCGAGCTTTTCGATATCGCATTTCTGCCATTGCTTGCCTTTGTCATATTGAAAACCGTGCAGAATCGGTCGTTATTGAACGGCCTGCAAAGCGTGATGAACTTAGCTGTGCTTTCTGCGGGACTTGTTATAGGGCTGACACATCCGCTACGCGATCCGTTGACTCCGCCTGACAGTAAAATCATTCATGAATAACTAAGGCAGACGCCATGAAAGTTTTATTAGTAAATAAGTTTTTTTTCATCAAAGGCGGCGCGGAAACAGTTTATTTTCAAGAGCGCGATATGCTGAAACAGGCCGGAGTGCAGGTGATTGATTTCTCGATGCAGCATGAGAAAAATTTCCCTTCGGACTATGCGGATTATTTTGTCAGCAATGTGGACTACCACAAAGAAAGTAATTTGTTGGGCGGGCTCAAAACGGCGGTTAACTTTATTCATAATTCGCAGGCCTGCAAAAAAATGCTGGCGTTATTGCAAAAAGAGCGCCCGGATATCGTTCATTTTCATAATATCTACCACCAGTTAACGCCAGCGATAATTAAAGTTGCGCGCAATTTTGGCTGCAAAACGGTACTGACTGCGCATGACTATAAGATTGTATGTCCTGCATATTCCATGCTGCGCGACGGCAAAGTGTGTGATGCCTGTATCACCGGCACGGTTTTTAATGCCTTCAGGTATCGTTGCCAGGAAGGTTCCGCCTCAAAAAGCTTATTGCTCTCTCTGGAGGCAACCTGGCAATACATTGCGCAAAATTACCAGACGTTGGATGTAATTGTTTCGCCAAGCGTTTTTTTACGCGGCGTGTTGTTGCGTACGCTGCCGAATTCCCGCATTGATGTGATCGTTAATGGGGTCGATGACAGCCGTCCTCTGGATGAGACAAGCGATGAAGGTTATATGTTGTTCTTTGGTCGGCTGAGCCGTGAAAAAGGGGTGGCAACGCTGCTGGCGGCACATAAGAAAATGCAGAACAAGGCACCGTTAAAAATTGTGGGCCACGGTCCGCTACATGACGAGTTAGTCGCCCAATACCCGGATGTCGAGTTTTTAGGTTATGTGCAGCAAGGGGAGGCTCTCGATAAGCTTATTAAGCATGCGCGGGCGGTGATCCTTCCTTCTGAATGTTATGAAAACTGTTCCATGGCGATATTAGAAGCGATGGCTTTAGGCAAGCCGGTGATTGGTTCGCGCATTGGCGGGATCCCGGAACAAATTCGTGACGGTATCGAAGGGATTTTATTCGAGCCGGGCAATGCGCAAGCGTTGGCGAATGCGATGGATACGCTGGCTGACGCACCAGAGAAAGCGCGGGTTATGGGGTTACATGGTCGTGCGCGGTTAAGTGAAAAATATGCGCTAAGCAAACATATGGATACCTTACTGGCGCTGTATAAAGAACTGCTGAGCAGGCCATAGTATGAAAAAAATAACGGTTTTTGGCACACGAGGTATTCCGGATGTGTTGGGTGGCGTGGAGACTCACTGCCAGAATCTTTATCCTGCTATAAAGCAGCAGCTCGATGTTGATATTTGTGTTATCGCTCGCTCACCGTATGTGAATTACAAACGGTCAACGTATAAGAAAGTCGAAACCTATGCGCTGTGGGCGCCCAAAAAACGTTCGCTGGAAGCGATTGTTCATTCCGTTTTGGCGGCATTGAGGACAGTTTTCGACCATTCGGATATTGTGCATGTGCATGCTATCGGACCAGGCCTTGTGATCCCATTATTACGTGTTTTAGGCAAAAAGGTCGTTTTTACCCACCATGGGCCTGACTACGATCGTCAGAAATGGGGTTTCATTGCCAAAAAAATACTGTTGCTGGGTGAACGCTGGGCGGTGAGATACGCCAACGAGGTGATTGTGATTTCTGAGGTGATTAATCAACTGATCCAGAAAAAACATGGTCGCTATGACGCGCATTTAATTCACAATGGCGTGAACGATCCGCGGTTATTATCTGAGCTGACTATCGAAAATACGCTCTCCCGCTTTAGGCTACAGCCGAAAAATTATCTTGTGGTGGTTGGACGATTTGTCGAAGAAAAAGGGATGCATGACGCCATCGCCGCTTATCAACAAAGCGGTTTGACCATGCCGCTGGTGTTAATTGGCGATGCGGATCATCCGACTGAATACAGCATTCGCCTCAAAAAGCAGGCCGCCGACACGCCAGGCGTCGTGATGACCGGATTTTTACGCGGTGATGAGCTGCAGGCGGTATTTTCACAGGCGAAACTGTTTGTGATGCCTTCATATCACGAAGGTCTGCCTATTGCGTTGCTGGAAGCGATGTCCTTTTCTCTTCCTGCCGTGGTCAGTGATATTCCGGCGAACCTGGAAGTTCAGCTACCTGCCGCAGCCTATTTTAAGGTCGGGGATGTGAACAGTCTGGCCGAGAAATTAACCCAGTGGGTGACAGCCAATCGCGTGGACTATCGTGTATATTTGCAAAACTATAATTGGTATGAAATCGCCAAAAAGACAGTCAACGTCTATCACTCTATTGATAAAGATATAGGTTAATTTTGACCAGTCCTCAAAATCGTCCTCCCGTCATCGAGCGATTCTACGCTCACCTTGATGAGCAAATAGCGGCGGGGTTGACCCCGGAACAAAAAGCAGGGGTAGAAAACGCGATCCTGGCCTCGACATTGGCGTCACGGCATCAGATTGATATTCGCCGGAGTTTTCCTTTTTTCAGTAAACGTTTTTATCTGGTTTTTTTGTTTGGCAGAGATTTACGCCGCCAGCATCGCCAGGAATCGACCTTGTCGCGGATCTTGCTCACTTTTTTGCTGTTGATCGCCGTGCTGTTCGTCACCTGCTGCGTATTGCTGACGTTGTATATGATCAAATCAGCGTTAGGTATTGATGTATTCCAAAATTTTCATGTCGGTATTTGGGACTGGTGGTTAAATCTGAAAAACCACTAGCGTGATTAAACCAGTGGGGGGCGTTACTGCGATGAAGAGTAAATGGGTTTCTGCGCTATTGGGTATGTTCCTCCCGCTGTCGGTCATGGCCGCATTAACGACCGTAACTCCCAAAGCATTGACAGGGCCGTTAACTAATCCGGGGATTGGCGTTGCCAGTTTTCATCAGGGATACGGTGAAACGCTGAGTCTGGCGGATTATCCCAATACCGGGTTCGAGTATGAGCGATTTTACTGGCGAGATCTGGAACCTGTTGAGGGCCAGTACAATTTTGCGCTGGTGGATGATGCCTTTAAATACGCAGCGGCGCATCGTCCTGCGATGAATGTCGGGCTACGATTTATGGCGCTTGCCGACCCGGGGGATGGCACTAAAATTCCCGACTGGCTGATTAAAAAAGGCGTAAAAGGGACCTGGACGTCTGATAATAAGACGTTTGTGCCGGATTTAGATGACCCTCTGTTTATCGAATACAGCCAGCGACTGCTCAACGCATTGGGTCAGCGCTACGATGGTAATGAGAATCTCGCTTTTGTTGATATCGGCATGGTGGGGTCGTGGGGAGAGTGGCATAACAGCAACTTCCCCGACCTGCAGCCACTCATGCAACGATACACCACCGGACAGTTGGATCGCTACGTTGCGATGCACTTTTCTGCCTTTCCCAAAACGCCCAAAATTATGCTGATAAGCGGTGGGCAAAGCCTGGCAAATGCGGTGGCGCGTGGGGCCGGGTGGCGAGCGGACTGTTGGGGCGACCTGCGCGTGTTTTCAGACTCGTGGAATCATATGCAAGATGACTATCCTCAGCGATTACTGGCAGCGCAGCAAAGTTATGCAGGCTTTAACGATGTCTGGAAACGCGCGCCGGTGAGTCTGGAAATCTGTTCGTATATGCAGGACTGGAAGAATTCTTTTCATTATACGCGCGCCGAAGTGCAGGGGATTTTTGACTGGGCGCTCAAGCAGCATGCCAGTACCATCAACCTGAAATCGAGAGCGATACCCAGCGATTATCGACCGATTGTCGACGATGCGCTGACCAAACTGGGCTACCGATTTCGCTTAGCGTCCCTGAGCCATGAGTCAGTGTGGAACAGTGGACAAACTCTGACGTTGAACAGTACCTGGTATAACGATGGAGTGGCACCGATCTACCTGTCCTATACGCTGGCATTTCGTGTAGTAGACAGTGCGAATAAGGTGGTGGCGCAGGGCAATGCGGCGGATGATATACGACATTGGCTCCCTGGAATTCATCAGGTTAGTTATGCGCTGCCTATGCCGGAGCAGTTGGCGAAAGGGCAATATGCGATTGAGGTTGCGATGCTGGATAAATCTGGTACCGCGAGAATCAACCTGGCCAATGAAGGGAAGCAGAGCAACGGCTGGTATCGTGTATCAACAATAACGTCACGCTAGCCTGGTAAAGCCACGAGCCTGGCGACCAGGCTCGTGGCTGAGAACATCACAGGTTATAACCATTCGGGTTATTTTTTTGCCAGTTCCACGTGTCGCGCATCATTTCATCAAGGCTATAGATAGCCTGCCAGCCTAACTCTTTTCGCGCCAGAGAAGGGTCTGACCAACACTCGGCGATGTCTCCGGGTCTTCTGGCGACAAACTGATAATTAATTTTTGTCTGCGCCGCTTTTTCAAACGCCTCAATGAGGTCAAGTACGGAGTACCCGACTCCGGTACCAAGATTAATCACCTTGTAAGCGGCGCCTTTGTTCTGGGAATCCAACGCGGCTAAGTGGCCGGTCGCCAGATCCATGACGTGTATATAATCACGAACGCCAGTACCGTCGGAGGTTGGGTAGTCATTACCGTATACCGACACGGTCTCAAGTTTACCAATCGCGACCTGGGAGATATACGGGACCAGATTATTGGGAATACCGTTAGGATCTTCGCCAATTCGACCCGATGGATGGGCACCGGCCGGGTTAAAATAGCGCAGGCAGGTGATGCGAAAATCGGGCTGTGCGCGTGAAAAATCGGCCAGAATCTGTTCGACCATTAATTTAGACGTGCCGTACGGATTGGTCGTACCGCCCGTGCGCGACTGCTCGCTTAGCGGCACGCTTTCCGGATTACCGTATACCGTGGCCGATGAGCTAAAAATAAAACGATTCACGCCTGCGGCCCGCATCTCATCAAGTAATACCAGCGTACCCGTGACGTTGTTTTCATAGTAGGCGAGGGGTTCTTTTATCGACTCCGAAACCGATTTGAGTCCCGCAAAATGAATGACATCAGTGATGTTATGGCGGGTGAAAATGTTCTTTAACGCCTGCCGATCCAAAATATCGGCGATATAGACAGTCGGTTTCCTTCCGGCGAGTTCCGCGACTCTGTCCAGCGAGACTTGACAAGAGTTCGACAGATTATCAATGACAACGACATCATCGCCTCTTTCCAGTAGTGTTAAAACAGTATGTGAACCAATATAACCTGCGCCACCAGTGACAAGAATTGCCATACAGACTCCAGATTTATGCTATCAAAACGGGCATTGATTCACGCCACTACCATAGAAAACATGCTATTGGTGAAGTCTGGTAAGGTTGTAGTTACGATATCTCACCATACATTTATAAGATATTTTTTTAAGTATAGATAAAAAACTGAACTTGTTTATTTTTGAGTCATAAACAATATAGTTATTTGAGAAGTTTAGTGTATGGACACCATCACTGTGGTTGATCGAGGAATTGATTTTCTCGATCAGGCTTTCATCGAAAACAGTATCGTTCAATGCAACTAATTCTTTGATGTAGATAGATTTTCCGTAGGTTTCAGGTGTGCACTCCTGGGTGAGGAAGTACATTTTGTTATCGACAAGGTAAGGCGCGCCGGCTCCCCGGTGGTGATGGTTGCTCACCTTCAGTGAGGGGGCAATCCGCTGCCACTCCCCAAAGATATTCTCAGCAGAGTGAATAATGATTTCATTATCCATTGTGGTGGATAAAAGATAGCAGGTTTCATTAATTGTGAGAAACACATTATCTGTTAATTCAGTATCCGATATTAAGACTTTGATTTTCTTCCAGCGTGCCGGGAATTCTACCGACTGAAACAGTATGACTTCTTTTCTTTCTGAAGACTCAGGGATCATGAAAAGCTGATCGTTGATATGAATCAGGAAAGGGAATGACAAATGACACCTTAAGTCGTCAAAGCCCTCAAGTTTAACATCATCGATTTCAGCCAGTTCACGATCCAGGACGCGGCATCTTAGCGTACCTTTCGAATTTCGAAAGCTAAAAGCTTCATAAAAAACATACAGTTTATCGGCCTTTTCAACAATAAAAGGGTCGGCCTGAAACGTATATTTCTTTTTTAACTGCTGGGCAGTAGTTTTACTCAGTATTTCCAGAGTGTTATCGGGGAATAAGTGTGAGCCATGATCCTTTAGAATCATGATGTCCCACGACTCATGATAGAAAAATGTTTTAATTATTTTTTTTATTTTCGTTTGCATTCGCGCCTACTCCTTTAATTACCTGCATCTTAACAAAAATCTCATACGAACAGCTAATTTGCTGCTGCGTACATGATATCTGTCGTAATGTTGAATGAATGCGCGAAAGCTAATGCAGAAACATCAGAGGCTATTTTTAAAAATTAGGTCCGGGTGTGTTTTTTGTCTATAGCACAAAAGTAGGAAATAATTATCCAGAGCATCCTTGCTCCAGTGGAGGGTTTACTCGAAATGCACCTGCGGATTGTCAGCAAGGGAAACGTAGGTTTTGCTGTTTTTATCCAGGGTACGAATTTCACCGCTTTCGATGTCATACACCCAGCCATGCAGACGCAGCGCATTATTTCGCAGTCCAACAGCAACGGAAGGGTGCGTTTTAATATTGTTCAACTGAGCGATAACGTTCTCTTCCACCATGGCGTTAACTTTATCGATGGGATTATCCCAGGTTTTCTTCTCGACCACGGCCTTAGCTGCATCGGCATAGTGCAGCCAGTGCGCCACTGCGGGCATTGGATCGAGGGGCTGGCTATCAGCAATGGCTTTCATCGCGCCGCAATTGGAATGGCCACAGATGACGATATCCGTCACACCGAGTGCGACTACCGCATATTCGATGGTGGCGGAGACACCACCGGGTTCCGGTCCGAAAGAGGGGACGATATTGCCGGCGTTGCGGATAACGAACAACTGCCCGGGCTCTTGCTGAGTCACCAGTTCTGGCACCAGACGGCTATCGGAACAGGAGATGAAAAGCGCTTTTGGATTCTGGCTGGATGCCAGGCTGCGGAAGAGTTCCTTACGTTGAGGGAAAATCTCTTTTTGGAAGTTGAGGAAGCCCTCAATGATATGTTGCATAGCAGTGTCTCTTTTCTCTGTTTGAGCAGGTTATGATGAAGATCACACTTTCCAGTTTAACACCAGCCGACAGAAGCGAAAGAGTTTATAGCAGTTTCGCAACATTTTTGACTGATTTTTCTCCACCGTAGCGAGGGTGAAATGTGATATGCGTTCTGCCGTTCTGAGTTAACAGATGGCGGGGGTAGACTGCAAATGGGGACATTCGCAAGCCTACGCCTGGCAAAATGACATCGCTTTTTTTGCCAATAAATCGGAGTTATAGCGATAGCCAGTCATCATGGAATACCTTACATTTTTATATGTATCCACACCTCAAGGAATCATCATGTCCAGACTCCGTACTTTAGCAACGGCTTTAGTCGCCGTTGCCGCGATGACGATGTGCGCCACCCCTGTATTCGCAAACCCCGGTAACGGTAATGGTAATAGTGGCAACCATGGTAATAGCGGAAACAAGGGTAATAGTGGTAACAGCCAGAAAGGAAACGCCGGCCAAAAAAATAATGCACATACAGAACAGCGTAAAAATTATGGCAAGCCGGATCATGTGGATAGCGACATCAGCTATAACGTGGCCAGGCAGTATGCTGTCAGATATGGTTTGACGGGGTATAAATCACTGCCGCCAGGCATTGCCAAAAATCTGGCGCGAGGAAAACCGCTTCCTCCGGGGATCGCTAAAAAAAGTGTCCCACCCTCTATGTTGAATCAACTGCCGTATTATCCTGGTTATGAATGGCAGGTCGTTGGCGACAATCTGGTGTTGATTGCACTGAGCACGGCGATTGTCACTGCCGTTATTAATGGCGTGTTTGATTGATTCGCCACGGAATTGATTTGCTCTGTTGTGCCTGCTGGACGCCCGCATTACGCGCAATATCGTTCAGTTAAGTATGTATGGGGAACAGGTGATTTTTGCTCAGGGTTCCGTTCACCTCAGCCGTATCACTTCTCTAAAGCACCGATACCCGTGAACGTGCAAGGGAGGCTTACCGCCGCCTCCCTTGCATCCCTGGCTCCCGGCGGGAAAATCGACGCTGCGCGATTCATTCGTCTTATGCCGTCTGTCTGTCGGGTCGGGGCCGAGCCTGCGTCCATGCAGGCCGTCCCCTCTGCCCGCATCCCTGCGGACAGACCCGGTCAGCCGTCAACGTCTCATCGATTTTCAGCCGGACATGGGCATCGCTTCAACTCTCTGACTTTCAGTTAAATCTCTTGTGCTGTTCAGATATATTCAAATAAAAATACTGGTGGTCAGGCGCGGCTGGTCCGGCTGAAAATTGCCGACGTGTTTCCGTAAGGCCGGGAGAACCCGCAGGGATGCGGGTTCAGGGCGCGCTTTACAGGGACGTTACATCGTGCCCGGCCCGGAAGCCTGAAGGAAAAAGCGGAGGGAACCACGAAGTGGCAATTTTCCCGCCGGGAGCCGGGATTGTAAAGGGCGTGGCGGAGAACGCCCTTTACACGTTCACGGGTATCGGTGCTTCAGAGAAACGATGAACATGAGGTGAACGGAACCTTTTCTCTGGGATGGCATATTCATTACTTCCGCCAACACAGCTTGATACTTTCTGAAACTTAAGCGTTAATTAAACTGTATTGCGCATTACGCGGGCTTTTTCGTTAAGTAAGGTCAGGTTTATAACCCGTACAGCTTTATTTTTCGATAAAGCGTGGCAATGCTGATCCCCAGTTCGGTCGCTGCCTGTTTTTTCCCCTCCACGCTTGCGCCAAATCGCTGGATGACATTTTCTATGGCCTCCCTTTCCGCTTGTTTTCCCTTATTAGCAAGCTGCTGAGGCTGGGCTGTCATCGACGTTTTTCTGCTGTCAGCTGCGGTGAGCAGGTAAGGAGGCAGATGGCTGGCGTTGATCCCTGCGGCTTCCCCGCGCATCACGAAAATATATTCGATAACGTTACGTAATTCACGAATGTTGCCAGGCCAGTGCCAGGCATAGAGGCGGTTGATGACATCATCGGGAAGTTTTTGTGATGGTCGCTGATAACTGACCGAAAACTCATCGGCAAAATATTGCGCGAGGACCGCAATATCTGCCCGCCGTTCGCGCAACGAGGGAAGAACCAAAGGGACCACGTTCAGGCGATAGAAAAGATCTTCGCGAAACTGATTACTCTCCACCATCGCGTTAATGTTTTTGTTAGTCGCGGCAATAATTCGTACATCAATATTGATGGTGTTGTTAGACCCGACGCGGGTGATCGCTTTTTCCTGCAGAACCCTGAGTAGCTTAGCCTGCAGATGAAGCGGCATATCGCCGATCTCATCCAGAAACAGACTGCCGCCGTTGGCCAGTTCAAATTTTCCCACGCGGCCTTTGGGGTCGGCCCCACTGAATGCGCCGCGCACATAACCAAACAGTTCGCTTTCCAGCAACTGTTCGGGAATGGCAGCACAGTTGATTGTTACGAAGGGGGCGGCTTTACGGGGGCTGCTCTGGTGAATGGCAAATGCCACGACCTCTTTTCCTGAGCCACTTTCGCCGGTAATAAGCACACTGGCATAGCTGTTGGCGATTTTACCGATGGTGCTTCTGAGCTGTTCCATCAAGGGGGAGTGACCAATCAACCGCACCTGGGTGTCGGCCTCATAAGGCGATGGAAGAAGGGTACTCAGGTAGTCGTGCGCGTCACGAAAGATAATCATGGTTAAACGATCGTTATCCAAAGACGAGAGCGAAATTTGCTTGCACAGTACATGGTATTTCTGACCTTCGAGCGTCAGCCAGGCCTCCTCATCGCCATACAAACTGTCCCCGGTTGTTTCAATGGTCAACGGTAATCCCTGAACCTCGCGATTGAGAATGCGATCGGCTGAATGGTTGGCATGCCAGACAAGACCATCACCATCGATTGCCACGACGCCGCGGTCCATGGCATCGATCAGACGGCGAAATGCGCCCAGCCTTTCTTGCGCGCGTAAACGTTCCAGACATTCAAAAACCTTACTGGAGATCATCACGGCTATTTGCTCAATGAAAGTAACAAATTTCTCAATCTGGCTCAGGAGGGTGTCGCGCTGCGCCTGGGTTGAGCAAATAATCCCGATCACCCCAATGACGCGATTGTTGAGAAAAATTGGTGCGTTCAAATCCAGCATTTCAGAACAATAGTGGTGTTTTTCACATAACTGACACAGTGGATGTTCGCCAGGATTTTTGATCAGCACCGTTTCCCGCACCTGCAAAACGTGGCGGTAGATGTAGCCATTTTTTGCCACGTTTTCATTGAGCATATGCCGGTATTTACCGGTGCCAGCGATGCGCATTAAAGATTCATCAATGATCTCAACATCCGTTCCGGTGATGCCAGAAATAGCATCGGCATAATTGCATATATCATCCTGAATATTGCTGAGTACTGAAATCATGCTACTTCTCCGGCGCGTGTCGCATTTCTCATGGAAAATGATAAATAGGCGAACTAATCCAAGAATGATTTGCGAAAAATCAATCTACTGCTCTGTTTTAGTATGTTTT
Source organism: Citrobacter sp. W9 (assembly GCF_026719375.1). Lineage (NCBI taxonomy): Bacteria > Pseudomonadati > Pseudomonadota > Gammaproteobacteria > Enterobacterales > Enterobacteriaceae > Citrobacter > Citrobacter sp. W9. The sequence goes on from NZ_JAPPTE010000024.1 coordinate 17,950, forward strand.
TTTTATTTTATCTTCCGCGATCACACTATTTATCAATTGTGAGAATTTATCAAAATGAAACGATAAACTAACGCGATGATATTTTTGGCTGCAAATATTGCATTCTATCTATTTAATTGAAATTTAAGTGTTTATTAATTTATTCATAAGATTTTACTCAATTAATAAAAAGCTGGTAAGCATTTTGCTCTATTGGCATTACCGATAGCGGAAATATCTCTGTATGACATCAATTGCAGGGAATGGATTACCAGCACAATGAGGTTTTATGATGCAGGAAAACTTATCATTTTTTATCAACCAGACACCGTTTACCGAACATCCGAACGCGCCGTTGGCTCCGTTTAGCCACCAGGAGTTGGTCAAGGCGTTGAATTTTCATCGGTCTATTCCGGGATATTCCCCAACGCCGTTGTATACGCTGCCGGCACTTTCACAAAAACTGGGCGTAAAAAATATCTACCTCAAAGATGAGTCGCAGCGTTTTGGCCTGAAAGCTTTTAAAGCGCTGGGCGGTTCCTATGCGATGGCGTGCCATATCGCAGAATTAGTCGGTAAAGATATCAGCGAATTACCGTTTGATGTGATGACCAGCGAAGAGGTGCGCCGCGATCTGCAAACCGTTACGTTTGCTACCACCACCGATGGCAATCACGGTCGCGGCGTTGCCTGGATGGCGCGACAGTTGAAGCAAAATGCCGTGGTTTACATGCCAAAAGGTTCTTCACAGCAACGTCTGACGTCGATCCGTAACGAAGGCGCTACCGCCGAAATCGTCGATATGAACTATGACGATGCGGTTCGCATGACCGCGGAACAGGCGGAAAAGCATGGCTGGATAGTGGTGCAGGATACCGCCTGGGAAGGGTATGAAAAGATCCCGCAGTGGATTATGCAGGGTTACGGCACGCTGATGCTGGAGGCGATCGACCAGCTGCATCAGGTTGCGCCGACGCACATTTTTGTTCAGGCAGGCGTTGGCTCGTTTGCCGGCATGGTTCAGGGAATGGTGACGGCGGCATGGGGAGAAAATCGCCCGAAAGTGATCGTCGCCGAGGCGTTAATTGCCGATTGTCTCTACCGCTCCGCCCGCTCGAAAGAGGGTGATGCCATAGCGGTGGGCGGAGATTTGCAAACCGTGATGGCTGGTCTCGCCTGCGGTGAGGCAAATAGCATTGGCTGGAAGCTGTTGCGTGATTATGCCACCGCATTTGCCTCCTGCCCGGATGAGGTTGCGGCGCTTGGCATGCGCATGTTGGGTAATCCGCTGGCAGGCGATCCGCAGATCGTTTCTGGTGAGTCCGGGGCGGTGACGACCGGCCTGCTGTCACTGCTGATGTCCTCGCCTGAACTGGCGCAAACGCGTACGCAACTGGGGCTGGATGAGCATTCCCGCGTGTTGTTGATAAGTACTGAGGGTGACACTGACCCACAACAGTATCTGGATATTGTCTGGGGCGGTCAGTACCCGGGCATCAACAAATAATTTCCTGATTGAGAATAAGAACGGAGAAAACCATGTTATCTGCAAACCGTATTGAAGAAGTGATTAAAAACTGTCAGGCGCTAATCCAACAAAAAAGTTATTCCGGTCAGGAAGGGGAAGTGGTTAATGCCATAAAAACAATGATGCAGCATTACCAGTTCGATGACATCCATGTTGATAAGTACGGCAACATTGTTGGCGGTATCGTGGGTAATCAGCCAGGGAAAACGCTGGTCCTCGATGGACATATTGATACTGTACCGGTGAACGAAGAGAAGTGGACCCGCAACCCGTACGGCGGTGATATCGAAGATGGCAAGATTTATGGTCGCGGTACGACCGACATGAAAGGCGCCGTGGCGGCAATGATCTCCGCCGTGGGTTTTTTCGGCCAGGACAATCAGCGCAATTTCGCCGGGAAAATCTACGTTGCCTGTATTGTGCATGAAGAGTGCTTTGAAGGCATTGCCGCTCGTCTGGTCAGCGAGCGCTATAAGCCAGACTACGTAATCATCGGTGAAGCTTCCGAGCTAAACCTGAAAATTGGCCAGCGTGGCCGTGCTGAAATTGTGGTTGAAACGTTTGGTAAACCTGCGCACTCCGCCAACCCGCAGGCAGGGATTAATGCGGTGTATAAAATGGCGCAATTGATCGACAAAATTCGCACCATTACCCCGCCAACGCACCCAGTACTCGGGCCTGGCATTCTCGAACTGACCGACATTAAATCTTCGCCGTACCCGGGTGCCTCGGTCGTGCCGGATTACTGCCGCGCAACCTACGATCGCCGTTTGCTGGTGGGCGAAACCAAAGAAAGCGTCATTGCCCCGCTGGAAAATGTCCTGGCAGAATTCATCACGCAGGATCCGCAGTTTAAGGCCCGTGTCTCCTACGCTGTGGGCCAGGAGTCTTGCTATACCGGTGCCACCATTGAGGGGGAGCGCTTCTTCCCGGGCTGGGTGTATGACGAGTCGGACGAATTCGTGCAAGCCGCTCTGGCTGGCGTCCGCGAGGCCGGGTTTAATCCGACCATCACGCAATACTCATTTTGCACCAACGGTAGTCACTATGCGGGCGAAGCGGGAATTAAAACTATCGGCTTCGGACCTTCGCGTGAAAATCTGGCGCACACCATTGATGAGTATATCGAGATCGATCAGTTAACCGGTTCGGCCAGCGGCTATTACAGCATCATCCAGACACTCTATCGCCAATAAAAGAACGATAAAAATCCTCTTACCTTACAGGCGGTGCCGCGCAGCGCCGCCGCAATGGAGAATAACGATGAAAACCATTTTCAAAAACGGAAATGTGATCGATGGGACGGGCAGTGAAGGCAGAATTGCCGATGTGGTCGTTGATGACGGACGTATTGTCGCAATCGGTCAAATAGACGTTGGCGTCAATGAACAGGTTATTGATGCCACGGGAAAAATTATTTGTCCTGGCTTTATTGATACCCATACGCACTCTGACCTGTCGGCGATTATTAACCCCGCGCTGTCGGCAAAAATTCGCCAGGGAATTACCACTGAATTGCTGGGGCAGGATGGCGTCGCGTTAGCACCGTTGCCGGAAGAATATATTCCGGCGTGGCGTAAAAATATTGCCGGCCTTGACGGCGATACCGACAAAATAGACTGGAAATATAAAAATACGGACGGTTATCTCAATCTGTTGGCATCACGACATCCGGCGACAAACCTTGCCTATTTAGTTCCGCATGGCAACGTGCGCATGGAGGCGATGGGGCTGGATGGGCGGCCTTCGACCCGTGAAGATGTGGCGAAGATGTGCGAAGTTCTTGAGCGGGAATTAAAAGCGGGCGCGTTTGGTCTTTCCACCGGGCTTATCTATATGCCTTGCGCCTTTGGCGATACTGCCGAAATGATTGAACTGTGCAAGGTCACGGCGAAATATAACGGGATCTTTGTGGTACATCAGCGCAGTGAAGCTGACGATATTATCAACTCAACGCAGGAGCTGATTGATATCGCCAAAGCCACAGGCGTCTGGCTACATATTTCACATATGAACGTTTTTAATAATGAACATTTATCGCTCAGGTGGCATGATTCCGGCCTTTTGGAGACAGAAAACTCATGCTTATTGGCTACGTGAGGGTGTCAACAAATGACCAGAACACAGCACTTCAGCGAAATGCGCTCGAGAGTGCAGGATGTGAGCTGATTTTCGAAGACAAGATCAGCGGTAAGGTGTCCGACAGACCCGGATTAAAAAAGGTGCTCCGGACGCTATCTGAAGGCGATACGCTGGTGGTATGGAAACTGGATCGGCTCGGTCGCAGCATGCGACATCTTGTTGTGTTAGTGGAGGAACTGCGGGAGAAAGGGGTTAACTTCCGGAGCCTGACGGATAGCATCGATACGAGTACGCCTATGGGGAGATTCTTCTTTCATGTAATGGGTGCATTGGCCGAAATGGAAAGGGAGCTAATTGTCGAACGCACTCGGGCTGGTTTAGAAGCAGCTCGTGCGGAAGGTCGGATCGGCGGTCGGCGGCCAAAACTAACGGATGAGCAGTGGGCGCAGGCAGGGAGACTAATTGCTGCAGGGGAAACGCGTCAGTGTGTGGCAATAATTTACGACGTAGGAGTTTCAACACTATACCGAAAATTTCCTGTTGGCAGGGATTAGACATGATGCAGGTCGCCGGTAAAGATTGATTCTGGCAGCCTGCATAACTTTACAGCCCAACCTGGCGAACTGTCGGGAACTCAGGCACCAGCCACATATCGGCCTCTTCAAACATATCCTCCAGCATGCGGTTCAGCTTTTCCCGATCGCTTTTGCTGGCATCGCTATTCAAGCCGTTCGCCTGCATCGGCTTCACCTTCACTTCGGCATCAGGGAAAATCTGGTGCACTCGCTTCGTCAACTCAGCCAGGATGATCTCTCTGGCCCCCGCCAACCCTTCAACATTACGCTTGTCATAAACCAGTTCAACGAACATAAAAGCCTCCGGAAAATACTGTGATTGCATACAGTATTTTTACTGTAAAAATAAACAGTGTCAAGGCGAGCGTAGCGCGAAGAGGTGATGTATTTTTGTTACCCTTAGTTACAAATAGAAAAACCCCAGACCGTGAAATCTGGGGTTCTTTTAAAGTGCACGTGCATTTCACGTACATATTTTTGTCTTTTCTCGGTCTGCCTGCTGTCTGGTCAGTGTCCGTAAGTGGCTGTTTTTATTGCCGCTGTCCGGTTGCAGTCCTATCAAAAGTGGTGGAGCTGGCGGGAGTTGAACCCGCGTCCGAAATTCCTACATCCTCGGTACTACATGCTTAGTTCGTCTTTACATTCGCCTGGCACCTGCGGACGGACACGCCACTACCAGACTAGCCTGATTAGTTTTAACGCTTCAACCCCAGGCAGGGCATCCACGCGATCTCTTTTGGGTTTGACCTCTCTTTGATCCCCGTCTTAAGAGCGGAAGCTAGGGAGAGAGGGCTCAGAGCAGGTTATTAAGCTGCTAAAGCGTAGTTTTCGTCGTTTGCGACTATTTTTTTGCGGCTTTTTACGAGGCCAACCGCCCCTCGGCATGCACCTTGGGTTTCGCGAATCCCGTCGAATCCAGAATCAGCCCCAATGTGTTAGAGCAAGTATAACAGACTTGTGACACGCGTGACCAGCCCCCGCAACCCCTAATCCTCAAGGATTTACCGCTCGCGTAGCGCTTCTTTAGCCCGATTAAACGGTTTGATTAAATAGTCGGCGATGGTTTTTTCACCTGTTTTTATATCCACTGTGGCAATCATGCCCGGTACGATGGAGAACTGGCGTCCCAGTTTGTTCTCCAGGTAGTCCTGATGGGTACGGATAAACACGCGGTAGTAGAAGATTTCCGGTTTCACTTTATCCTGAATAGTGTCCGGAGAGATGGTTTCAACTACGCCTTCCAGACCGCCATAAATGGCGTAGTCATAAGCGGTTATCTTGACCAGCGCTCGTTGGCCTGGGTGAATAAATGCGATATCACGCGGCGACAGACGGGTTTCAATGAGTAGATGATCGTCTATTGGCACGATTTCCATCATTTCGCCATTGGGTGGGATAACCCCGCCAATGGTGGTGACCTGGATATTTTTCACGATGCCGCGCATGGGCGCGCGCACGGTCAACCGGGTGACGGAATCCTCACGTCCTTTCAAAATGGCCGCCAGCATATCCACTTCGGCGTTGGCTTTAGACAGCGCTTCACGCGCCTGCACAAAGTATTGGGAACGCAGGTCAGTGATTTTTAATCCCAGATCGCTTTTTTGTCGTTGCAGGCGCAGCACTTCCACATGGCTGGCGGCGCCGCTTTTCTCCAGACGTTGGGTAATAGTCAGCTCTTTATTGACTGAGACCAGCGCGTCCTGCAGTTCCGCCATGGAATCAGCAAGCTGCGCGCGGCGGCTTTTATACAGACGCGTTTCGGAGGCGATGAGATCCGGCCAGGCGCGTAGTGAATCGGGAAAGGTCAGCGGCAGATCGTTAACTTCAGCATTAAGCCGCGCGCTGGAAGCCAGCGAGGCGCGATAGCGGGCGGCGCTTTCCCCAACGTTGGACTCAGAGCGGGTAGGATCGAGGCGCGCTACGATTTGATTGGCCTGCACCTTATCGCCCTCGCGTACCGTCAGCTCGGCGAGGATCCCGCCATCCAGCGACTGCAATACCTGCTCACGTGAGCTGGGGATCACTTTCCCGCTGCCGGTCGAGACTTCATCAAGTTTACCGAAATACGCCCAGATACCCAGCACGGCAAATAACAGCGTGCTGAGCAGAATAATGCGGCTGGCCCCGGAAAAATGGTGTTCGCGGCGGATATCCAGATCGTCCATGGCGGCGTCATGCGGATTGGTTTTCATTTTTCCACTCCCGACCGTGAGTAGGTACAGGTGCCCGACTTGCACTCAATGCCTGCGCTTTCGGGGCATCCATCACCAGTTGACCTTCTTTCAATACCACCACGCGCTCGACCAGCTCCAGAACCGGCACGCGATGGGTGGCGACAATCAGTGTACGGTTGCCCAGCCAGAGGTTTAGCCGCTGAATAAACTCCCGCTCGGTATGTTCATCCAGTAAAGCGCTGGGTTCGTCCAGTAGCACGATATTGGGTGAGCGCAGCAGCATTCTTGCCAGCAAAATCGACTGCCGCTGTCCACCGGACAGACCGTTGCCGCCCTCCATAATCGGATGCGCCAGCCCTTTGGCGAGTTGTTTAACGAAAGCCGCTGCGCCGCTGACCTCCAGCGCGTCGAATATCTGCGCGTCGCTGGCATGCGGCGCGCCAAGGGTCAGGTTCTCACGCAGGGTGCCGAAAAACAGCCGCGCATTCTGGCTGAGAAAACCGATGTTGCGGCGTAAATCGGCCATATCGATTTGCGCCAGGCTCAGGTTATCGAGTCGGACTTCGCCCTGAATAATCTCTACGCCGCCCGCCATGGCCTGCAGCAGCGTTGATTTCCCCGCGCCGTTACGACCGAGGAGCGCTATTCGTTCCCCGGGCATGATCTCCAGACGTGAGATACGCAGCGGCACGCGCTGATCGTCGCTGTGGTAGCGAAAGTGCGCGTTTTCAAAGAGATAATGACCGTGAAGAATTTCCTGATGTACCCGATCTTCATCGTACTGCGTTTCGGTGGGGAGCTGCATGATGCTGTCCAACCCCATCTTCGCTGCTTTGACCTGCTGCCAGCGGGCCAGCACGCCGCACAGGTTAGCCATTGGGGCAATCATTCTGGAACCGAGCATGGAGGCGGCCACCACGGCCCCGGTGGTCATCGTGCCTTCAATGACCATCGGCGCGCCGAACATAATAATGGCGGCGTAGACCAGGCTTTGTACCGACATGCCCCAACCAATCAGCCCCTGAGTCAGCTTGCGCGTGCGCAGTCCGGACTCTCCGGTAATGCGGATGTAGCTGTTCCACTGCTGTAAAAAGCGGTTTTCCGCCTGCATCAGCTTGATGTCCTCCAGCCCCTGAACGCTTTCAACCAGTACCGCGTTGCGCAGGGTTGATTCATGTGCGGCCTGGTTGGCGAGCACCGCCAGCTTCTTCTGTAACAGTAAACCAGGCAGGATCATCAGCAGGGCGGCGACGGGCGCTATCCATGCCAGCGGCGGGGCAATGCAGGCCAATACCACGATAAACAGAAAGAAAAAAGGCAGATCGACAATAGTCGACATGGTCGAGGAGGTGATCATCTCGCGAACCTGCTCCAGCTCGCGGAGTTGAGAAATAAAGCTCCCCGTAGAGCGAGGTACGGCGCTATTACGCAGCCGCAGGGCATGACTGAACACCCGATCGGAAATGCGCATATCGGCGCGTTTACCCAGCAGATCCATAATGTGGGTACGTGCTTCGCGCAGCAGAAAGCCAAACAGTACCGCCACCAGAACGCCGGTTGAGAGAACATACAGCGTCGGATACGACTGGGCCGGAATCACCCGATCGTAGACCTGCATCGAAAAGATAATCCCGGCGAGCGACAGAACGTTAATCAGAAAAGCGGCAACCATCACCGGCAGGTAAGGGCGGATATCCTGTAAAACCAGTTCGCGCATCCAGTCGGGCTTAAAGCGAGAAATATAGCGGTCTACCCGACTGTCTTTTAGCGCCGAAAGCGGACGCAGCGCGGTAATGCTTACGATCTCCGGCACAAGCTCTGCAACCGTCAGCCGGTTACGCTGCCCCTCTTCGGCGATGATAAAAACATCCAGCGCATCGTCACCGTTGAAATGTTCTAGCACCATGATTTGGCCGTCGCGCAGTTCAGCCACTACCGGTAAACGCCACTGGCTGAACGCCTGCTTTGTGGTATCCAGTGCGTGAAATGACAGGCCTGCCTGGCGCGCCAGTTGCGTCAGCGCGAGGGTGCGGTTTTTTCCTGCAAACCATGGAGCGTTGGCCTGGATTGCGCCGGGGGAGCAGGCAACGCGATAGTGGCTGGCAATATACGTCATCGCCTGCGCCCACTGGCTCAGGGCCTGTTCGCCAATGGCCTCTTCCGCATGTGAATCGACGTCGCTCATAGCTGTATCTCCACCGATTGAATGCTGCGGTTATTTAAGGCGAACACCTGGCGTAGCGATCCGGTGTTGTAGAGGCAGTTCAGCTGTAACTGGCGTAGCTGGTTTTGGGTCTGGAGTTCAGCAAAACGCGCCTGATACACCTCCTGCTCGGCGTTAAGCACATCGAGCAACGGGCGAGAGCCAAGATCCAGATACTGCTGTTGATACAGCTCGCGCGTTTGTTCACTCAGTCGCTGCTGGCGTCGCAGAATTTGCAGCGCGGTGGCGAGACTCATCGCCTGGCTGCGGGATTCCAGTAATTTCTGCCGTACCTCAAGCCGGGTTCGTTGAATGGAATACTGGGCTGACTCAACCGCATGACTGGCGGCGTTGCGTCTGGCGGTAAGTCCGCCTCCCTGATACAGCGGCATTTCAACTTTTACCCATGCGGAGTACTGGGTTTTGTCGAGCACCTCATGGCTGGGGTATTTGTCGTTGAGATAGTGCTGAACCGACGGCTCCAGAGAGATAGTCGGCGTCATTTGCGCGTTGGCGTAGTCGAGATTGGCCTGCGCCACATTCGCCTGCGCCCACGCCGCCAGCACGGCAGGAACCAGCTTATCGTCGGGTTTAACGACATCACAACTGCTGTCCAGTTTGCCGGGAAATTCATTGCTGATGCCGTTGAGCGAGTTCCAGCCGAGAAAACTCATCAGCGTTGCCTTGCTGCTGTCGAGATTGGCCTGATACTGCGCCAGTTGCGAACGTGCGGACTCTATGCGCGCATCGGTTTGCACCACGTCTGATAGTGAGGTTGCGCCTTCATCATTGCGTTGCCGGGTCAATCGGCCAATGCCGTTCAGAGCGAAGAGTTGCTCCTCGGCGGCGTCCACCATTTGCTGCCACGTCTGCACCTGGACTATCGCGTTGGCGGTCGCGTGGGCGATGGTATCAATACTGAGTAACACATTAGCCTGTTGTTGCGCGGATCCTGCGGTTTCAGCGCGGACCTGGCTGGCCACTTTGCCGAAGTCATACAGCATTTGTGACACCGAAATAACCAGGGCCGGGCTAAAACCGTGGTCGGTGTAAGTATTGCTGTAGCCGTTGTTCATTCCGGCAGTTACCTGCGGGTAATATTTCGATTTCGCTACGTCTATCTGCTCATTCTGTGAGAGCAGTTTGCCGATAGATTCACGAATGGAAGGGTGCCAACTCACGGCACGACTCACGGCATCGTTCAGCGTCAGAGTTCCAGGGGCGGCAGGGCTTAGCGGCAGATCGGCGACGGAGCCGTCAAGGCTTGGAAGCATCTGGCTGTTTGCCAACCCTTCCGGCGTAATAACTTGCGGCTCATCTTCGGCATTCACCCGCATGGAACACAGTGTTAATGCCAGCAGTAATGCCACGGGCATGACTTTTCCCATATCTCATCCCTTTCAAAATACAACCGTTACGGCAGTTGCTCCGGGCGTCATGGCGCCCGGAGCTTTATGGATTAACCACCCGTGATGAGATGGTTGTTCTGTAGCAGTTCATTCAGCGTGGTGTTGACGTTCTCCAGGGTGATGAGGTTGGTGGATTGATAAGTTCCACCCGTGCCGTCGCGGTCGATGGCGATCACGGTGTTGGATCCGTTGGTGGTGACCTGTACGTAGTTCCCAAGCGTAGAAGCCTGATGGTTCCATCCGCTCAGCAGTTCGTGGATATCGATCTTGTCGCCCTGGGCCATCGAGAAGTTGGTCCAACTGTCGCTGTTGTTCCCTCCGGTTGCGTTGTTGGCATTAAGCAGGTGATAAATCAGCGTATCGCCGTATGCGCTGCCGGTCAGCCGATCGGCATCCACGGTGCTCACGACCTGCGGATTCATGTCGATGGTCAGCGTGGCGGTATCGGTATGGCCTTGCTGGTCGTTGAGGGTGTAGTTGAACGTCTCTTTGGTCGTGATGGAGGCCAGTGATACATCGCTGTTGAGGGCATAGGTGTAATGGCCGTCTATGCCGATGGTCAGTTTGCCGTACAGACCGTTAATGATGGCGCTGGTCGTGTTGCCAAGCGGATCCAACGTGGCAGTGCTACCGCCAGTGCCGTTCACCGTCAGCAGGGTATGCACGCTGGCAATATGGTCTCCGTCATAGATATTGCCCGTGACGCTGTTTGCGGCGGAGGTTTCGAAGTTTTGCAGATCGATTATCGTGCCTTTTACGCTTGGGGTGATGGTGATATTCCCCAGCCCCAGAGCCCCGACGCTGCCGGTGTAGTCGAGGCGGTAGTTACCGCTATGCAGTACAATCCCGCTCAGGGCAATATCAATATTGCCGCCAACCAGCAATCCGCCGTTGAACGAGCCGTTAGTCACCTTGACGTTATTACTGTCGTACAGTGTCCAGGTGACGGTTAGTCCGCCCAGCGTCAGACCTGAAGCGACGTTAAAATGCAGGATGGCGTTTTGCACCGCCGTTCCCGCTGCAACCTCAATAGTTCCTGTGCCATTTTGTGACGTTGCTGACAAGAGTTGGGCGTTCCAACTGGCGTTACCGACGCTATTATCGGTGAACGACCGGGATGTATCCGCCTGCGTGGTGACCGCCATCAGGGGGCTGATGTCGTTGACGGCATCCAGTGCCTGCGGGGTTGCCGTAATGTTCAGCGACGCGCTGCCGGTGTCGCCGTTTGGCGCCCGGACCTTATACACGAAGCTGTCAGGGGTGTTGATGCCGTCCGCGCCCAGCCCGCTTTTTAACGTGTAGGTGTAGTTCCCCTTCGCATCAATAGTCAGCGTGCCGTACTGCCCGTTTATGGTTGTGATGCCCGTCCCATTAACGGCGACGCCGTTCACCTCGGTAATAACGGTATTGGCCGGAGCCGAGTCATTGACCAACAGATTTCCGTTGGTCGACGCGCTCAGGCTGTCTACGGCGTAGGTATGATCCGTCTTAATGTCCAGTGTATAGGTGGTTGCCAGAGCCAGACCGCCGGAAGCGTTAAGCAGGAGCAGATAGTCTCCGCCAGGCAGCGTGATGGTGTATTCCGTAGAGCCGCCGGCTAACACCGCGGTGACCCAATTGGGCTTCACACGGAACTGTTCATATTGTTGAATAGACTCATTGAAGCGATAAATGTAGAGATCAAAACCGCCCACCGTCACGCCGAGAACATTCGCCTGCACGGTCAGCGTGCGGGTTGCGCCATCATCCACGTTGAATTTGATAGGGTTGGTCAGGCCGTTAACCAGACTGACGTCCAGCACATTACCCAGTCCAACGTTAACGAGCGTGAAGCCGGTTTGTTTTGACGTTCCATTATCGATCGCAATGACCTGTGTCCCGTAAGTCAGCGCGGCAATATCATCTGCTGCTGTGACTGTACTGGTCGCTGGGGGCTGGCCCAGCGTTACCACCAGTTTTGCCGATGAGCTATCTGCGCCATGCGTCAGCGTATAGGTGAAACTTTCGGAGCGTCCATACACTGAAATTGACGTATTAGTCAGGGTGTAGGTATAGCTACCGTTCTGATTAATATGCAGGATGCCGTATTTCCCCTGCACATCAATACCGCCCGCCGGGACGCTCACGATGTTGCCGTTACCGTCGGTAACGGAGGTGACCAGCGTGCCAGAAGGCGCGTTATCCTGCCCGTTGGTGGGATCGATATCCGTGATGATGTTGCCAGATTCCGTCGTACCGCCGATGATGGTCCCGGCGCTGCTTTTCACCACCGCGACATCAAGGCTGGTGTAAGAGCCCGTTGCCAGCAGGTTGGTGTTATAGCTTACGACACGGTAATCACCCCCCGTCAGTCCGCTGTAATTAAGCGTTACGCCAGAAGCGCCTAAGGTGAGAAGGCTGGCAAAGTTGGGTAGGCCGGTATCCACTACCGTCACCCAGGCATTCAGCGTAGTGTCAAAGCGCTGGATCACGATCTCCTGCGTGTTTAGCAGTGACAGGACCACGCCGGTCGCGGCTGCATTGATCGTAATGGATCCGCTGCCGCCAGAGACGATATTAAAATTGACGGTTGCCGTATCGTCCCCCAGCACGTTCGCCACATTACCCAGCGCGTTGACCAACAGGAAACCATAATCGCTTTTATGCTCGGTGCTGACGGTCACATCAGTCTGTAGCGGCAGACGGGTAATGTTGTCTTCGGCCAGCAACGGCAATACCGGGGCGATAACGCTTGTAGGCGATGATGTATTACCCGCTGCATCGGTCGCCGTGGCGGACAGCGATTGACCTTCAATCTGGCGAACCGGCAAGTTGACGCTATAGACACCGCTGCTGTTGGCGATGGCCGTCACGCTGGTGCCGCCGGGTAGAGAGATAGTAACCGTGCTTCCCGCTTCGGCGACGCCGCTTACGGTTCCGCCATCGGCGCTGATCAGTATTGTTGGCGCGGAGGGCGGGGTGGTATCCACAATCACGCTGAACGAACCGGACAATCCGCTGGTGCCGTTGGCATTTGTTGCCGTGGCGGTAAACGCGTGGTTACCTTCGCTGAGCGCGCCGGTTGGGGTAAAGCTCCAGAGCCCATTGCCATCTGCGGTCGTGGCGCCCATGAACACCCCGTTGTTATACAGTCGGACCACGGCGCTAGCCTGCGCCGTTCCGCTGAGCGTTGGCAGGGTGTCATTGGTGGTTTTGCCCGCCGTGACCAGACCAGTGACCGAGCCGACGTCATCGAACACGCTGGCAATAACGGGCGCAGGCGGTACACCGGTAAAGGGTGCCAGAACGTTGCCTGCTGTACCGATGTTGCCCGCGGCATCCTGTGCGCTAACCAACAGCGTTTGCCCACTGATTTGCGGTGGGTTCAGCGTGAAGGTGAAGTTACCGGAGGCGTTCGCGGTTGCCGTACCGAGCACCGTTCCGCCGTTAGAGGTAATGATGACCGTGCTGTTGGGCTCGGCAACGCCTGTGAGCGTCGTGCCGGTGGCGTTTACTGAAAGTCCGCCAGGAATGCCTGGCGCGACGGTATCGACCACTATCGCTGCGGGAGCCGATGTGCCGCTGGTGTTACCTGCACTGTCCGTTGCGGTGATGGTAAAGGAGTGGGGACCTTGTGCCAGCTCGGTGGACGGGGTGTAACTCCAGTTGCCGCTGCCGTCCGCCGTCACGCTGATGACGAAGATGCCGTTATCATAAATATCGATCCGCGCATTGGCTTCGGTGGTGCCGGTTAACGTTGGGCGTGCGTCATTGGTTGGCTGATTATTGCCAATCGCGCCGGTGTTTGGTCCGACATCATCAATAATGCTGCTGATTGCAGGCAGCGTCGGGGCGGTAGTATCCACCACGACGCTAAAACCGGCCGTCGCGCCGCTGGTATTGCCCGCCGCGTCGGTGGCGGTGACGGTGAAGGTGTGCGATCCACTCGCCAACGGCGTGGTTGGGGTAAACGACCAACTGTTATTGCTCTGCACCAGTGCCGTTCCCAGCAGGGTGCTCCCGTCATAGATACTGACGGTGCTGCCTGCTTCAGCGGTGCCGTTCAGCGTTGGGCGCGCATCGTTAGTGAGTTGCCCGTTGCTGAGCACCGCATTGAACACGCCGCCTGCGACGTCATCGACCACCGAGACCAGTATCGGAGTAGTTGGCGCAAGCGTGTCGACATTAATAGTAAATCCACTCGACGCCGGGCTGACGTTGCCGGCGGCGTCGGTGGCAATGGCGGTAAACACATGCTGACCGTTGCCCAGCGTGGCGGGCAGATATTCCCAGGTGCCGTCTATCGCCGCAGTCACCGTCGCCAGCAGCGTGCCATTATCGTAGATGGCCACTCGGGCGCCCGCTTCCGCCGAGCCGTTGAGTAACGGACGGGTGTCGTTAGTAAAGGCTCCGTTCGACAGCGTTCCGGTACCCGGCAGCACGTCATCAAAAGCCTGAATAATGGTTGGCACCAGGGGAGCGACGGTATCAACAACGATGTTAAATCCAGCGGACGCTGGGCTGACGTTTCCGGCAGCGTCCGTCGCGGTTGCTGTCAGAGCGTGGTTGCCATTGCCCAGGGCTGGCGGCGTGAAGCTCCAGGCGCCCGTCCCATCCGCTGTGGTTGAACCGATAAACGTTCCGTTATCGTAAATTTTGACCGTCGAATTGGCTTCAGCTGTGCCGTTGAGTGTGGGTTGTGTATCGTTTGTGGCCTGGCCGTTGTTCAGATTACCGGTTACCGGACCGACATCATCCGCAACCTGAGTAATGACCGGCGTCCCCGGCAACACCGTGTCGATGATAAGTGCGAAGCCATTGGATGGAGGGCTGGTATTACCCGCACTGTCTGTAGCGGTGACGGTCAGCGTATGTGGCCCGTTACTGAGTGCATCCGTTGGGGTTAAGCTCCAGGTACCGTTCGCGCCAACGGTCGTAGTGCCGATGGGCAGACCGTCGCTCAGGACAGTAATCGTCGCGCCAACTTCACCGGTGCCACTCAGGGCCGGACGGGATTCATTCGTGGTCTGGCCGTTGGTTATTGGGCCCGTTGTCGGGGCAGTGTTGTCCTGCACCGTGCTGATGACCGGTATTGACGGGGCAATAGAGTCCAGTTCAATCGTAAACGATGATGATACTCCGCCCGTATTTCCTGCCCGATCGGTGGCAACGGCGGTGAAAATATGCTGACCCTGGCCCAGGGGCGTTTCTGGCGTAAAGCTCCAGTTGCCCGACGCATCCACCTGAGTTGTCCCTAAGTCGCTACCATTATCACGGATCGTGATGATGGCGCCGATCTCACCTTTACCGTTCAGCGTTGGCAACGCATCGTTGGTCAACTGTCCGTTAGTTAGCGCCGTATTACCGGGTTGATCGTCAATCACCGAGGTGATGACTGGCGCAGCAGGGGGAAGCGTGTCGACGACGACCACAAACGGTGGCGTGGCCGGGCTGGTGTTGCCCGCGCCATCCGTGACGGAGGCGGTCAGTGAGTGGCTGCCTTCACCGAGAGCAGGCGCAGGCGTAAAGCTCCAGTTGCCGTTTTCATCGCTGGTGGTTGTGCCAATCACTGCGCCATTATCGCGGATGGTCACAACCGAATCCGCTTCAGTGGTCCCCGCGAGCGTTGGGGTATTATCGTTGGTCAACTGTCCGGAGGTCAGGGTCTGAGTTGTACCAACGTTGTCTGTGACCGTCACAATGGAGGGGGCATCCGGCGCCAGGGTATCGACAATGATCCGGAAGTCACTGGACGGATCTCCCTGGTTGCCTGCGGCATCTGTTGCGCGAGCGGTGAAGAGATGGTCACCTTCTCCCAGAGGATCGGTCGGGGTAAAGCTCCAGAAACCGTTGCTGTTTACCGTGGTTGTGGCATAAGCAACGCCTTTATCGTAAAGCGTGATGGTTGCGCCTGCTTCGCCGGTTCCGTTGAATGTTGGGCGTGAATCGTTGGTGATTTGCCCTTTATCCAACGATCCGGTGCCAGGGGCAACATCGTCAATGATGCTGGTGATAGTTGGCACCTGCGGAGCGGTGGTGTCGATGGTGATGGCGTAGTTGGGCGATAAACCGCTGGTGGTGCCGCCTACAGTTTGTGACACCGTGAAGTTATAGGTTGTGCCGTTAGTCAACGCAGTGGGTAACTGATAACTCCATGCACCAGAAACGGTGTCGGCTATCACCGGGGGGGATTGCAAAACACCATCTATATAAATATTAACAGTCGCCCCTGCGGTAGCTGTTCCTTGCAGCAGCGGTAAGGTGTCGTTAGTGGTTTTACCGTTGCCAATCACCCCCATGATGGGCGCGATGTCATCGACAATCTCAAGAGTCGGGGGATGTGGCACGTTGGAGATGGTGGCGTTAAACGGCGCAGGATCGCTCTGATTGCCTGCAGGATCCTGGGCAATAGCGGTGAGCGCCTGACCCGTTGTTTGTGCCGGTGAAATCGTGACAGTAAAGTTCCCTAAACCGTCAGCCACTCCCTGACCAAGAACGGTGTTGCCGCTACGGATAATTACCGTGCTGCCAATTTCTGCTGTGCCGCTTACTTTCGTCCCATCAGGATCTACGCTGGTAACAACTGGAATGGCAGGAGGCTGCGTATCGACAATCAACGTTAGCGGATTATCTGCCGCCAGTACGTTACCTGCCCCATCCTGGGCACCAAAGGTCAATGTGTGAGTAGCGTTGGGCGTAAGAGGAACTTCGACACTCCAACTGCCGTTCGCGGCAACGATAGTCGTGGCAATCGGTGTCGTTGTGCCGTCATAAATTAACACCGTACTGCCCGGCGTGCCGGTCCCGCTAATGGTTGGCATTGTATCGTCCGTCACGCTGCCGCTGGTTAGCGAACCAGTAAAGACGCCGACGTTATCCTGAATATCCGTGACCAGCGGTAGGGTCAGCTTCGTGTTGTTAACCGTAAACGAAATGCTGTTTGAGCTGTCGCTGATGTTACCGGCCGGATCGGTTGCGGTGGCGATCAGCGTGTAGCTCCCGTTGGTCAGTGCCGTCCCGGGCGTAATACTCCAGGTTCCGCCTGCCACCGTTGCTGTGCCGAGCACCGTACCGCCGTTATACAGCGTAATGATATCCCCGTCGGTGCCAGTACCTCGAATGGTTGGCGTGGTGTCATCGGTCACGCCGTTAGCCGCAACATCGCCCTGGACGTCGCCGACATTATCGTTAGCGGCGATAATCACCGGCGGCGCTGAAGGTGTCGTATCAATCCCCAGGGCAACAGCATCCGAACGTGGACTGACGTTACCAGCAGGATCGGTTGCAGTGAGGGTGACCTGATAATTGTCCGGATTAATGGGGCTGGTGGGCGTAAAGCTCCAGGAGCCATCTGCGCCAACGGTCGCAGTACCCAGCGGTGAAGTGTTGCCATCAAGGTAGATAGAAATAAGATCGCCAGGGTTGCCCGTGCCGCTAAAGGTTGGCGTGGTATCGTTAGTGATGCCGTTAGTGATGATGCCGGTTATCGGGTTGACGTCATCCGTTATGGTTGGCGGCTCTGGTTTTGCTGGCGGCAGGTTATCTACCGTCAGCGTAAAGCCTGCTGACGGGATCCCCGTGTTGCCAGCCACATCGGTCGCCGTCGCCGTAAATTTGTGCGGACCGTCCGGCAGTGGACCTGTCGGCGTATATGTCCAGCTTCCATTTGGCTGAACGGTGGTGGTACCAAGAAAAACGTTGTTATCGTAAAGGGTAATCGTCGCGCCTGGCTCGCCGGTTCCGGACAGTTCGGGGGTCGTGCTCTTGGTACTGCCACCGTTGCTCAACGTTTGTAGGGTTGTGCCAATCAGACCTTCTGCTGAGCTGATAACCGGGGCTGGCGGTGGGGTGGTATCAATGGTCAGCGTGAAATTACCTGGGTTACTGGCGTTGCCTGCAACGTCTGTCGCAATTGCTGACAAACTATGTGGACCTTCACTGAGCGGCTGGCTGAGTTGAATACTCCAGGTGCCATCAAGTAATACCGTTGTGCTACCAATCGACGTGGCGCCATCATAGAGGGTGATGGTAGAACCGGCTGTCCCGGTCCCTTTCAGCAGCGGCAAAGTATCGTTTGAGCGGCTACCGGTGGACAGAGCAATCGGCGCATTCCCGACGTCGTCGGTGGCAGTCAAAATGACAGGATTGCCTGGCGGTTGGGTATCTACGGTAACGCTGACCACGGTGGAGGAGGTGACGACGTTACCAGCGGCATCTGTAGCAGAGACTGTAAACTGGTGGATGCGGTCGCTGAGCGCCTGATTTGCCGGAACGGTATAACTCCAGGTTCCCGTGCTATCGACAAGCATGACTGTCATCAGGAAACTGCCATCGTACAGGCTCACCAAAGAACCGGGTTCACCGGTGCCTGATATGGTTGGCGTATTATCGTTGGTGACCCAACCGTTGTTCGCGACGCTACCTGTGATGCTGCCGACATCATCGTTAATCAGCGTAATCACGGGGACGGTCGGAGCGAGACTATCGACAATTATTTTCCAGCTTGCGGCGCTACTGGTATTGCTGGCGGCATCGGTTGCCGTCACCGTAAATATGTGCGCGCCTTGGGTCAACGCTGTTGTAGGCGTATAGTTCCAGTTACCGTTGAGATCAGCGGTGACGGTCGTTAACAGTTCGCCGTTATCGTAAATTTTAACCTGAGCTCCGGCCTCGGCAGTGCCTTCGAGTTTAGGTTTATCGTCGTTAGTTAAGCCGTTGTTACTGATGGGGCCGATGACATCCGCAACATCATCCGTCACGGCAACGATAATCGGCTGGTTTGGTGTGGTGATATCCGGTGCCAGCGCCGAGGTTGGCAGACTTTCGTTATTATTGCTGTCAGTTGCGGTGACTTTTACCGTTTCGCCGTTCATTTGCGACGGTGTAATCGACACGGTGAAGTTGCCACCGTTGTCAGCCTGACCAACACCAATCTGATTGCCGTTGCTGTCTTTGACAGTGACGGTGCTTCCCGCTTCGGCATGTCCGCTTACAGAACCGCCGTCCCCAGCGACGATGACGCCGGTTGGCGCATCAGGTGCTGTGGTATCTGGTGCGGTAATCGGAGTGTTACCGCTGGTATTGCCTGCTGCATCAGTTGCATTCGCGTTAAGGCGTTCACCGTTAGTCTGCGGCGGAACCAGCGTGGCGGTGAAATCTCCGCTCGGGCCAGCAGTTGCTGTTCCAATGATTGCGCCATCTGGATCCAGAATATGTACCGTACTGTTGGGTTCTGCGGTGCCGGTAACCTGATCGCCCGTAGGATTAATTATCAGGTTAGCAGGCGGCTGCGGAGCCGTGATATCTGGCGCGAGCGTGGTTTCTGGCTGGCTTGGGTTGCCTGCCGGATCGGTCGCGATGGCGGTAATCGTTTCGCCATTGGTCTGTGGCGGGGTAATGGGGATGGTAAATGATCCATCTTCTCCGGCGACGCCGCTGCCGATCGGAGTGTTATTACTGTCGGTGATAACGACAGTATTGCCCGGCTCGGCCGTCCCGGTGACAACGCTGCCGTCTGCGGAGACGCTGAGATCGTCTGGTGGCGACGGCGGCTGTATGTCGATACTAATATTAAATGTTGGCGACATACCGCCTGTCCCTAGCTGGTTTGTTGCCGTGGCGCTGAAAGCGTGCGGCCCTTCCGGCAACGGCGTAGCGGATGTCCAGCTCCAGTTGCCATTGGCGTCGGCAACCACGCTTTCGATAATCGTACCATTGTTATAAATGTTAACGGTGCTGTTAGCGTCCGCAGTGCCAGAGAGCGTTGGCGTTTGATCGTTGGTGGCCTGATTGTTGCTCAATAACCCGATTGACGGTGCGGCATCATCCATAACGCTGACGATAACGGGTACGCCCGGATAGCCGGAATTTGTGGCATAAAATGGGGTATCTGGCCCGATGTTGCCCGCCTTATCCTGAATCTTCGCGAGCAACGCTTCGCCGTGCGTCTGTGAGGGGGAAATCGCGATGACGAAATTGCCGGTTTGATCGACCGTTATTGCACCTAAAACCTGGCTATTACTACCAATGATAGTGACCAGACTTCCTGCTTCCGCTCTACCCGTTACCGTGGTGCCTTCGAGGTTTACGGTGGAAATCACCGCGCCTGCAGGCGCGGTCGTATCAACGGTAAATGTCGGCAGGCTCGTTTCCGCGCCCACATTACCTGCGGCGTCAGTTTGCGTCAGCGTCAGATTGTGAACGCCGTCGCTGAGTGGCGTATCAGGCGTAAAGGTCCAGTTACCATTGTCATCTACTGGCTCCATACCAATCAGGATGCCATTGTCATAGATGCTGATGGTACTCCCTGCTTCGCCAGTACCAGTGAGAGTTGGCGTGGCATCGTCGGTTTCACCGCCATTGGCGATAAGACCGGTAATGGAACCGACATTGTCTATTTCTTGTGTAACCACGGGGGCATCAGGGGCAAGCGTATCGACAATAATCACCCAACTGTCTGACATCCCACTACTACCCGCATTATTTGACGCGCTGACGGTAAACTGGTGAGTGCCGTCTGCAAGAGGGGATGAGGGGGTAAACGACCAGTGGCCGTTGGCATCGATAGTAACCTGGCCTATTTCGACGCCGTTATCAAAAATATGTAATGTGGCATTTGCCGGGCCGGTACCCTGAAGTTCAGGCGTATTATCGTTGGTGGACTCCTGTTGATTGACAAGGCCGGTAATAAGCTCCAGGTCGTCAATTACGCTGGTGATGACGGGCATGTCTGGCATATTGGGGGTTGTTGTTGGCGGCGCGCCGTTATCGCCATCGCCACTACCGCTGCCGCCGTTACCATTGCCGTTTCCGGCATTACCGTTGCCGCCGCTACCATTACCGTTTCCGGCATTATTATCGCTCCCGCCGCTGCCACCGCCGCCGCCACCTCCTGCAGCGAGGCCAATTCCGCCAGCGACCGCAACCCCGCCAAGGACCCAGGGCCAGATTGCGCCTCCGTCATGACTGCCTTCGGCCGTCATCAGCGGCGTGAGATCGTCCAGGTGCTGAAAATGGAAAGCACCATCCGTATCCTGAACCCACCATAGCGCGCCATTGCTGTCTTCCAGAACGAGCTGGTTTTGCGCATCACCTTTTCCGACGTAAAAATTTTTAATGGTGATGGTTTCACCTGAACGGAGTGTGACAACCAGATCCTGATTAACACGAGTCAACTGGCTGACCTCCTCACGTGAAACGGACAGTTTCACAATAGAAGGTGAGTTGAGTGTAATTTCAGAGGCTTCAACATTGGTAGAAACACCAGTCAACTTCGATACAACGGCGAGTAGACGCATATGTTCACTCCTGATGGCAGGTCGGGAGTATTAATCCGCAACGGCGTGCCGGAAAAATGAGCAGACAGGTGCCTCGTTCATCATAATGATGAACTTACACATGTAATTTCATGGATAAGATTTACTGGTATCAGTTTCTGAAAAAATTAAGTCGTAGTCTGAGCACCAAAATAGTTCTTTCGTATTAGATGATATAGTCAGAAAGAAAAGTTTCTGCAATGTCCAGATATTAAAAACATATGGTGATATTTTGCATCGAAATGAGTTAAACGTTTCGATAAATAGGTTTTATTTATAAGTTGCTGTAATTGTTGTTTTTGTTATTTATTGTTAATAATAAACAACAGTAATAATAATGCTATTTTGAAAGATGAAAAATAGCGCGCGGGAGTACTTGAAGTTTTATTTTATTGGACTACTGCTTGCCTGCAGGCTGGGGTTCGTATTTTTAACTGAACGATTCAGCAATGGAATCTATAATTACTATGAATGTATTGTGCGACTTTCAATAACTAAAAAATAAAGGCCAGTCATCATGGTGATAGACTGGCCACAGAGAAAAGAAGGTTATCGCCCGGCATTTTTCATAATACGTGCTTTATCCACCTGCCATTCGCGTTCTTTCACGTCGGAGCGCTTGTCGTGTTGTTTCTTACCTTTGGCGACGCCAATTTTTACTTTACACCAGGCGTTCTTCCAGTACAGCGACAGTGCTACTACGGTATAACCATCCCGATTCATACGACCATACAAAGAGTCGAGTTCGCGCTGGTTTAACAGTAGCTTACGGGTACGGGTGGGATCGCATACCACGTGTGTTGAGGCAACGGCCATCGGTGTGAAGTTGGCGCCAAACAGGAACGCTTCGCCGTCTTTGAGTATAACGTAGCTATCGCCGATGTTAGCTTTACCTGCGCGCAAGGATTTGACTTCCCAGCCCTGCAGAGCGAGTCCTGCTTCGAACTCTTCTTCGATAAAGTATTCGTGTCGTGCGCGTTTGTTAAGCGCGATTGTGGCTGAGCCAGGTTTGTGTGCTTTTTTCTTCGTCATAATGCCGCTCAGTATAGGTAATCTGGAATCGAAAAACACCCCATTTCATCCAGCGGGGCGCAAGGCGCTATCTTAGCACGAGTTGGGCTATAGCGTTTTTTTTAGCGAGTGATAAATGGTATTATTTGTGTGATTGATATTGATGGAAATTGTTATGCCTCAGATTAGCCGGACCGCTTTAGTACCTTACAGTGCGGAGCAGATGTATCAGTTAGTGAATGATGTTAAATCCTATCCCCAGTTTTTACCGGGGTGCACCGGTAGCCGCGTACTGGAGTCGACTCCGGGACAAATGACGGCCGCAGTGGATGTCTCCAAAGCAGGGATTAGCAAAACGTTCACCACGCGTAACCAACTGACCAGTAACCAGAGCATCCTGATGCATCTGGTCGATGGACCGTTTAAAAAACTGATTGGCGGCTGGAAGTTTACGCCGTTAAGCCAGGACGCGTGTCGCATTGAGTTTCATCTCGATTTCGAGTTCACGAATAAACTCATCGAGCTGGCGTTTGGCCGCATCTTTAAAGAGCTGGCTTCGAATATGGTGCAGGCTTTCACGGTTCGCGCGAAAGAGGTTTACAGTGTCAGCGTCGGCTAAAATTGTCGTTGAAGTGGCATATGCGCTGCCCGAAAAACAGTATTTACAGCGCGTAACGCTGCAGCAGGGCGCAACGGTGGAAGAGGCTATCCGCGCTTCCGGGCTGCTGGAATTGCGTAATGATATCGATCTCAGCAAAAATAAAGTGGGCATCTACAGCCGTCCGGTAAAGCTTGCGGATGTTCTGCATGACGGCGATCGGGTGGAAATTTATCGGCCGCTGATTGCCGATCCCAAAGAGCTGCGCAGGCAGCGAGCAGAGAAATCCGCTAAAAAATAACAGACAATAAAAAAGGTGCTCATTGAGCACCTTTTTTTGATCTCTCAAACCTACTTGTTGTCGGTCAGGGCAGGTTTGTTATCAATGTTGGTCAATACGCCGCTGCTGTTAAAGGTCAGCGTCAGCGTTTGCTGAGTTACGCCTTCATGTCCAGGTTGCTGACGGAACACATAGAACCAGGTGTTTGTGCCAAAAGGATCGGACATCATCGGGGTACCCAGAGCATAAGCAACCTGCTGTTGCGTCATGCCTGTACGCACTTTGGCGACATCGGTTGGTGTCAGATAATTTCCCTGGTTGATGTCAGGGCGGTAAACCACTCGCTCCAGAGTGGAACAGCCTGCAGTCAACATCAGTAGTACTGCTGCAGCAGCAGTCAGCGTTTTACAGCGCATAGTGATTTGATTCCTTTTCGGGCCCGAGCAGTACGCGGCTCATATGTAATATGCCGATGATAATAGACCTTTCACCACTTTAAAACCTTTTGCTGTCGGGTCGGTCGGCGATTTTATGTTGAACTCAGACCTTCACAAGGGAAAAAAGTTTATGCCGCCAGCAGTTCTTTTGCGTTTGCGAGGGTGTTGCGCGTGACTTCGCTTCCGCCAAGTAAGCGGGCTAACTCCTGCAGACGCGCGCGTTTATCAAGCGGCTGCATGTGTGTTTCCGTCATTGCGCCGTCAGTTTCCTTGCTGACATAGAAATGTTGATGACCACAACCAGCAACCTGCGGCAGGTGAGTTACGCACATAACCTGGGTTGATTCCCCCAACTGACGCAGCATTTTGCCCACGACCGCAGCAGTTGGACCGCTGATGCCGACATCAACCTCATCGAAAATCAGCGCCGGGGTTTCCATTTTACGTGCGGTAATAACCTGAATAGCCAGAGCGATGCGCGACAGCTCGCCGCCAGAAGCAACTTTCGCGATCGGCTGTAACGGCTGACCCGGGTTAGTGGTAACTTTAAACTCCACGCGATCGGCACCGTCCGCGCTCAGATGGTGCTCATCAAATTTTACATCAATGCAAAAGAGACCATGCGGCATCGAAAGGGTATGCATACTCTCGGTAATGAGTTGTCCCAGTTCCTGCGCATAATGCTGGCGCTGTTGGTGCAACCTTTTTGCTGTTTCCAGCGCCTGCTGGTGGTGATTGTTCACCGCCAGGGTTAAGGTTTCGAGCGAGTCGGCCTGATCGTCAAGTTGCTGTTGCTCATCTAACAAAGACTGATAGAACTGCGGCAACGCTTCCGGGGAGACGTGATGCTTACGTGCCAACGAGATTTGCTTTGAAATACGCTGCTCAAGTTCGAACAAACGGTTAGGGTCTAAATCCAGACGATCGCAATAGTGGCGCAGTTCATCGCTGGCTTCGCTGAGCTGAATGGTTGCCTCTTCCAGCATATCCAGGATACCGGAAAGTTTGCCGTCCATGCCTGCGAGTTCAGTGACCAGGTGTTTTGCGGTGTACAATTGGCTCTGCAGATTGATGTCTTCGCCATCTGCGAGGATAGCCAGCGCCTGCTGGCTGGTGGTGAGCAATTGCCCGCTGTTAGCCAGACGCTTGTACTCTTCATCAATTTGCTCAAACTCGCCCGGCTGCGGGTTGAATTCGTTCAATTCTTTTAGCTGATATTGCAACAGTTCCGCCCGTGCTGCGCGTTCCTGACTTTGTTGCTGATGATGCGCCAGATCGCGGCAGCTTTGGTGCCATAGCTGATAGCGCGCGGTCATTTCCTGGGTCAGGGATGCTTCATTGGCGTAACCATCAAGCAGGAATTTTTGGTGTTCGGATTTCGTCAGAAGCTGGTGCGCGTGCTGACCGTGGATTTGAATCAGCAGCTGGCCCAGCTCACGAAGCTGTGACAGCGGAACGGCGGTACCGTTAATAAAGCCACGGGAGCGGCCGTCGCTGCTGATCACGCGACGCAGCAAGCACTCACGGCCATCTTCAAGCTGGTTCTCTTCCAGCCAGCGCAGAGCTGCCGGGGTGTCTTTTAAGGCGAAACGGGCGCAGAGGTCGGCTCGCGCAGCGCCTGCGCGCACCATGTCAGCGTCTGCGCGCCCGCCCAGGCACAAACCGAGAGCATCAATGGCAATGGACTTACCCGCACCTGTCTCACCGGTGATGACGGTCATGCCGTTCTGGAAATCGATCTCAAGTTCACGAACGATAGCAAAATTGCTGATGGTCAGTTGTGCCAACATAGCTGTTTTCCTGTATGAAAAACCATAACTGTAATTACATACAGTATAAACTGGTTTTTTATACAGTAAAGAGGTTGGCGTTAAATTAGAATAATTTTTTTGACCAGCCCAGCTTTGTACTTAATGTATTGAAATAGCTGTAATCTTTTGGATGTATCAGGTTCAGATGATAATCACAGCGGCGGATCAATACGTCTTCCCCTTCCTGTATCGGCAGGGCGATTTGGCTGTCGCAGCTGATCTCCAGATCGCTACGGCGATGAGAAAAGCGCAGGCGAATGGTGCTGCTGCTATTGATCACCAGCGGACGCGCAGAAAGCGTATGCGGGAACATCGGTACCAGCGTAATAGCGTCCAGAGAAGGCGTCAGAATTGGGCCTCCGGCAGAGAGGGAGTAGGCGGTAGAACCGGTAGGCGTAGAGATAATTAGCCCGTCGGAACGCTGAGAGAAGGCAAAGATTTCATCGATATACACTTCGAACTCAATCATGTGCGCCACTTTGCCTGGATGCAGTACCACTTCGTTGATTGCGGTGCTGATGCGCTTCTGGCAATCCTGCTGGCATACCTGGGCTTCGAGTAAAAAGCGTTTTTCGCTGATGTAGTGGCCTTCCAGCACGTCGGCTAATTGTTGGTGGGCATTGTCTGGATCGAGGTCGGTGAGGAAACCGAGGTTACCACGGTTAATGCCGATAACCTTGATGTCATAACGTGCCAGGGTGCGCGCAGCGCCCAGCATATTGCCGTCGCCACCGACGACTACGGCGAGGTCTGCCTGCTGGCCAATCTCCGCGAGCGTACCGGTTTTCACATTTTTCAGCTGTAGCTCGTGAGCGATTTGTTGCTCCACGATAACCTCATAACCTTTGGTGCACAGCCAACGGTAGAGCATTTCATGTGTTGTCAGTGCAGTGGGGTGACGTGGATGCCCCACAATGCCAATACACTTGAAATGATTGTTCATTTTCTCGAGGTCCTTGTAACGAAGATTAGTGACAATGTGAGTACTTCCCTTGAAACCCTGAATCTTATCCCCATAATAATCCAGGTTAGCGAGATGAATGCGAAAAAAACGCGGAGAAATTCATGAGTAGTAAAGAACAGAAAACGCCTGAGGGGCAAGCCCCGGAAGAAATTATCATGGATCAGCACGAAGAAGTTGAGGCGGTTGAACCAGACGCTTCTGCTGAGCAGGTGGATCCGCGCGATGAAAAAATTGCGAATCTGGAAGCTCAGCTTGCTGAAGCCGAAACTCGCGAGCGCGACAGCGTGTTGCGTATCAAAGCGGAAATGGAAAACCTGCGTCGTCGTACCGAACTGGACGTAGAAAAAGCGCATAAATTTGCGCTGGAAAAATTCGTCAACGAGCTGCTGCCGGTGCTGGACAGTCTGGATCGTGCGCTGGAAGTAGCGGACAAAGACAATGATGCGATGGCGCCGATGATTGAAGGTATTGAGCTGACGCGTAAGTCAATGCTGGATGTGGTGGCGAAGTTTGGTGTGCAGGTGGTTGCGGATATCGATGTGCCGATGGACCCGAACGTGCATCAGGCCATTGCAATGGTAGAGTCTGACGACGTTGCTGCCGGTAATGTGCTGATGGTCATGCAGAAAGGCTATACCCTGAACGGACGTACCATCCGTGCGGCGATGGTCTCCGTGGCGAAAGCCAAAGGCTAATCAGCCTCGGGCCGGGTAATGCTGATGCGCTACCCGGTCCGGACTCCTCTCACTGGTCCGATACGCTCTCGCGCAGCGGTGTAACCGGCAACACTTGTACCTGTTTAATCATATTGTCCTGCACGTCGAGAATATCGATATCGTACTGCCCAATACGCACTCGCGTTCCGGCAACCGGGATCTCTTCCAGCGCTTCAAGAATAATACCGTTCACGGTACGTGCGTCATCCTCCGGCAGGTGCCAGTTAAACGCCTTATTGATTTCACGAACGTTGGCGCTGCCGTCAATGATCACTGAGCCATCATTCTGCGGCGTCACCTCTTCGGCAAGCGTCGGTGACATTGACGTGGTGAAATCGCCGACAATCTCTTCCAGAATATCTTCGACCGTGACCAGCCCCTGAATATCGCCATATTCATTGACCACCAGACCCACTTTCTTCTTATTGCGCTGAAATTTAATGAGCTGGGTGCTGAGGGGCGTACCTTCCGGGACGTAATAAATTTCGTCAGCCGCGCGTAACATGGTCTCTTTGGTGAACTCTTTTTTCTCCGCCATTAATCGCCAGGCTTCGCGTACGCGCAGCATACTGATGGCATCGTCGAGTGAGTCGCGGTACAGCACAATACGACCGTGGGGGGAGTGCGAAAGCTGGCGCACGATTGATTTCCAGTCGTCGTTAATATCAATGCCGATGATTTCACTGCGCGGCACCATGATGTCATCGACGCTGACTTTTTCCAGATCCAGCACGGACAGCAGCATATCCTGATTACGACGTGAGATTTGGGAACGTGATTCATTCACCAGCGTTCGCAGTTCATCTTTACTCAGCGAACCGCTCACCACGATATCCGTTTTGATACCCATCATGCGCATCAGCAGACGGGTGATGGTATTAAGCAACCAGACCAGCGGCATCATGATGATTTGCAGGGGGGCCAGCAAAAAACTGCTCGGGTAGGCGACTTTTTCTGGATACAGCGCGGCAATGGTCTTTGGCAGTACTTCGGCAAAAACCAGCACCACAAACGTTAGCACCCCGGTGGCGATGGCGACGCCGGCATCGCCATACAGGCGCATACCGACAATAGTGCCAAGCGCGGAGGCCAGAATATTCACCAGGTTATTACCGATCAGTACCAGGCTTATCAGGCGATCCGGCTTGCGAAGTAACTTTTCAACGCGTTTTGCCTGACGATTACCTTGCTTGGCCCGATGCCGCAGACGATAGCGATTCAGAGTCATCATTCCGGTTTCAGAACCGGAAAAATAGGCGGAAATGACCACCATGATGAGAAGCGTGACAATGAGCGTGGTGGTGGAGATGTGTTCCACGTAGGGTTCCTTAAAGATTTAACTCACGAACTGCTGCAGTATACGGCTGCCGAAATAGGCCAGCGTCAGAATGACTGCGCCTGCGACGTTAAACCATACGACGCGACGTCCGCGCCAGCCTTCATGGTAATGCCCCCACAACAGAACGATATAGACAAACCATGCCACGATAGAAAGAACGGCTTTATCAATATTTTCAGTACTGAACAGGTTATGCATGTAAAACAGGCCAGTACACAGAGTGAGCGTCAGCAGAACCACGCCGATCTGGGTGATATGAAACATTTTCCGCTCAATGCTCATCAGTGGCGGCATTTCATTACTGAACGCCAGTTTTTTGTTTTTCAATTGATAATCGATCCAGGCCAGCTGCAGTGCATACAGCGCGGCGATAATCAGCGTGGCGTAAGCAAACAGCGATAGCCCGATGTGAATCATCATGCCCGGTGTCGCTTCGAGATGGGTGATGAACTCGTTAGGCATAAACGTCGCGAAGGCGAGGTTGATCAGAGCAAAGGCGTAGACAATGGGCAGTAATAGCCAGCCACGGTTGCGTGAAGCGACGATAGTCATTACCGTGCAGATCATCAGGCTAACCAGCGAGCCAACGTTCAACAGGCTCAGGTTTTGTCCGCTTTCACCGCCGGGCAGGATACGCGCTTCCAGGGCGATAGCATGGCTTACCAGCGCGACGACCGCAGAAAGAATAGCCATACGCCGCCAGCCGCTGTTTTTTTGCAGCAGAGCGGGAATAATCAGCGCGAGGCTGACTGAGTAGGCGACAAGGGCGAGCAGAGCAAAAACGGGCATATTAGGTGTCGACAGTTGGCCAGTGATAAAGAAAAGCAGTATAGCGTTACGTGACCGCTGCTCCAACCGTTGCATAACAACAAAGGCGGCTTCATGTTATACTGCGACAAATTTCTGTTGATGTGTCGCTGTCGCGACCGACCGTTTCCACCCCAGGCGAGAGACAATGTTTGATAATTTAACCGATCGTTTGTCGCGCACGCTGCGCAATATCAGTGGCCGTGGACGCCTTACTGAAGACAACGTTAAAGAGACGCTGCGCGAAGTGCGCATGGCGCTGCTGGAGGCTGACGTAGCGCTGCCGGTAGTGCGTGAGTTTATCAATCGCGTAAAAGAGAAAGCGGTTGGTCATGAAGTTAACAAAAGCCTGACGCCGGGTCAGGAATTCGTCAAGATTGTCCGTAACGAGCTGGTTGCGGCAATGGGCGAAGAAAACCAGACCCTGAATCTGGCTGCTCAGCCGCCTGCCGTCGTGCTGATGGCGGGCTTGCAGGGGGCAGGTAAAACCACCAGCGTGGGTAAGCTGGGGAAATTTCTGCGTGAGAAGCACAAGAAGAAAGTGCTGGTGGTCTCCGCGGACGTTTATCGCCCGGCGGCGATTAAACAGCTGGAAACGTTGGCCGAGCAGGTTGGTGTGGACTTCTTCCCGTCGGATGTCGGTCAAAAACCGGTCGATATCGTCAACGCCGCGCTGAAAGAAGCCAAACTCAAATTCTACGACGTGCTGCTGGTGGATACCGCCGGTCGTCTGCACGTTGACGAAGCGATGATGGACGAAATCAAACAGGTCCACGCTTCTATCAAGCCGGTAGAAACGCTGTTTGTCGTCGATGCGATGACCGGTCAGGATGCCGCCAATACCGCAAAAGCCTTTAACGAAGCGCTGCCATTAACCGGCGTGGTGCTGACCAAAGTTGATGGTGATGCTCGTGGCGGTGCGGCGCTTTCTATTCGTCATATCACCGGCAAGCCGATTAAATTCCTCGGTGTCGGCGAGAAAACCGAAGCGCTGGAGCCGTTCCACCCGGATCGTATTGCTTCACGTATTCTCGGCATGGGCGACGTGCTGTCGCTGATCGAAGATATCGAAAGCAAAGTTGACCGCGCGCAGGCAGAGAAATTAGCCAGCAAGCTGAAAAAAGGCGACGGCTTCGATCTCAACGATTTCCTTGAGCAGCTCAAGCAGATGAAAAACATGGGCGGTATGGCAAGCCTGATGGGCAAACTGCCGGGTATGGGTCAGATCCCTGACAATGTGAAATCGCAGATGGACGATAAAGTGCTGGTGCGTATGGAAGCCATCATCAACTCGATGACGATGAAAGAACGCGCTAAGCCGGAAATCATAAAAGGTTCCCGTAAACGCCGTATTGCTACCGGCTGCGGTATGCAGGTACAGGACGTTAACCGCCTTCTGAAACAGTTCGACGACATGCAGCGCATGATGAAGAAAATGAAGAAAGGCGGGATGGCGAAGATGATGCGGAGTATGAAGGGGATGATGCCGCCAGGCTTCCCGGGTAGATAAATATATCGGGCTACCTTATTTGCCATTTTGACGCCGGAGTGTGCTCGAAATGCTCACGTACTGCGTGTACGCTCCGCTTTCTGCGCGCACGCCGACGCCAAACTGGCTGCAACGGTCACGCCCTGGAATCAAGCTTCATCACATGTTGATTGCTTTTTTCCCAGAAATCAGTAAAATTTTCGGGCTTTTAATATGACACCGGGTCCCTTCCCTCGATGGGGCCCGGTGTTTTATTCACACAAGAGGATGTTATGGTTACTATTCGTTTAGCTCGTCACGGCGCTAAAAAGCGTCCGTTCTACCAGGTTGTTGTCACCGACAGCCGTAATGCACGCAACGGTCGCTTCATCGAGCGCGTTGGCTTCTTTAACCCAATCGCTAGCGAAAAAGAAGAAGGCACTCGCCTGGATCTGGATCGCATCGCTCACTGGGTTGGCCAGGGCGCGACTATTTCTGATCGCGTAGCTACGCTGATCAAAGCAGCAAACAAAGCAGCTTAATCTGTCACGGTGGTCATGATGAGCAAGCAACTCGCCGCGCAGGCTCCTGTGGAACCCATCGTTTTGGGGAAAATGGGGTCTTCTTACGGTATTCGTGGTTGGCTCAGAGTGTTTTCTTCCACTGAAGACGCCGAAAGCATTTTTGACTATCAGCCCTGGTTTATCCAGAAGGCGGGTCAGTGGCAGCAAGTACAGCTGGAAAGCTGGAAGCACCACAATCAGGATCTGATCATCAAGCTGAAAGGCGTTGACGATCGTGATTCGGCGAATCTACTGACCAATTGCGAAATTGTCGTGGATTCCTCGCAGTTGCCAGCGCTGGAAGATGGTTCCTACTACTGGAAAGACCTTATGGGCTGCCAGGTAGTGACCACTGAAGGCTACGATCTCGGTAAAGTCGTCGATATGATGGAAACCGGTTCGAATGACGTCATTGTCATCAAGGCAAACCTGAAAGATGCGTTTGGTATCAAGGAACGTCTTGTACCGTTCCTCGATGGGCAGGTTATCAAGAAAGTCGATCTCGCTACTCGTACTATCGAAGTAGATTGGGATCCTGGTTTTTAAACCACCGGATAAACGGTAAAAGTCGGCGTTATGGGGATTGGCTTGTGTTTATAGGTATCGTTAGCCTGTTTCCTGAAATGTTCCGCGCAATTACCGATTACGGGGTAACTGGCCGGGCAGTAAAAAATGGCCTGCTGAACATCCAGAGCTGGAGTCCTCGAGACTTTACTCATGACCGGCACCGTACCGTGGACGATCGTCCTTACGGCGGCGGACCGGGGATGTTAATGATGGTGCAACCCTTACGGGACGCCATTCATGCGGCAAAAGCTGCGGCTGGTGAAGGCGCAAAGGTGATTTATCTGTCACCTCAGGGACGCAAGCTTGATCAAGCGGGCGTCAGCGAACTGGCCACGAATCAAAAGCTGATTCTGGTATGTGGTCGCTATGAAGGTATCGATGAGCGCGTGATTCAAACCGAAATTGATGAAGAATGGTCAATCGGCGATTACGTCCTCAGCGGTGGTGAGTTACCGGCAATGACGCTGATCGATTCCGTTTCCCGGTTTATTCCGGGGGTTCTGGGTCATGAAGCATCAGCAATCGAAGATTCGTTTGCTGACGGGTTGCTGGACTGTCCACACTATACCCGACCTGAAGTGTTAGAGCAGATGGAAGTACCGGCAGTATTACTGTCGGGGAACCACGCTGAGATACGTCGCTGGCGTTTGAAACAGTCGCTGGGCCGGACCTGGCTTAGAAGACCTGAACTTCTGGAAAACCTGGCTCTGACTGAAGAGCAAGCAAGGTTGCTGGCGGAGTTCAAAAAGGAACACGCACAACAGCAACATAAACATGATGGGCAGGCGTAAGCCCCCAATATCAGTTTACCCAGGATAAGAGATTAAATTATGAGCAACATTATTAAGCAACTTGAACAAGAACAGATGAAGCAGGACGTACCTTCCTTCCGTCCGGGTGATACCGTGGAAGTGAAAGTATGGGTTGTTGAAGGTTCCAAAAAACGTCTGCAGGCATTTGAGGGCGTGGTTATCGCTATTCGTAGCCGCGGTCTGCACTCTGCATTCACTGTTCGTAAAATTTCCAACGGCGAAGGCGTTGAGCGTGTCTTCCAGACTCACTCTCCGGTAGTTGACAGCATTGCTGTTAAACGTCGTGGTGCTGTTCGTAAAGCTAAACTGTACTACCTGCGTGAGCGCACTGGTAAGTCTGCTCGTATCAAAGAGCGTCTTAACTAAGATTCGCGCAAGCGACATCCTGTTAGAAAAGGGCTGGCCGAAAGGCTGGCCCTTTTTTTATCGCGATATTTACTGATGGGAACAGACTGACTGCCGGGAGACTTTACATACTCTCTGGATACAGTCAGCCGGGGATGATTACGGTGTGGCGATGACGACCGCGACACGGCGGTTTTCAGCACGACCTTTAGAGGTCTGGTTACTGGCGATAGGGTATTTCTTCCCGAGTCCCTGGGTGGTCAGATTGGTACGGGGAATATTAGCGCCTTGTGCCCAGGCATCGGCCACGACATTCGCGCGTTTGAGCGACAGAGCCTCGTTGTAGCTGTCTTCGCCGTAGTTATCCGTATGACCATCCAGACGAGCATGGTTTAGCCCGGTAGCAGCCAGTTTGGATGCCATTTCCTGAATCTGCTTTTCACTTTCCGGACGTAGCTTATAGTCGTTTTTATCAAACAGGATATTGTCAGACAGGCCAAGAGACCAGTCTCCTGAAACTTCGCTAAATCCGTACGATTTCATAGCTGCAATTTGCTCTGGGGTAAATTTTCCCTGAGGTGCCTGACAGCCTGCCACGATCAGTAAAAGCAGAAAAAACGGTGAAAATAGACGTTTTAACATGTGTGTAATTCCTTATTTAATAATGCGTTCAGAACGCAAATGTTTGGCCTGATACATATTTTGATCGGCAAGTTCTTGTAATTTCTCGGCAGAGGCATGTTCCCACGTCAGCGCAAAGCCAATGCTGAGTGTCATGCTTGCCAGATGACCATTGTGCAGGTCAAAAGGTCGGTTAAACGCTTGTGACAGTGCGGCACAGATACGCTGAACTTCGTATTCTGAGTGAACGCTATACAGCACCATGGCAAACTCATCGCCGCCAAGCCTGTAGGGGTGATGTCGATCACCTCCAAACTCGGACAGCCTTTTTGCAACTTCAATCAGAACACGGTCGCCCGCTGCGTGGCCCCAGGTATCGTTAATAAATTTAAAATTATCACCATCAAGGAATAGCAATGCAGAACTGCTGCGGGCAGCATCGTCGTTCATCAGGGCGTTAATGCTGCTGCGAAATGCGGCGCGATTTGCCAGTCCTGTCAGAGGATCATGTAACGCGGTACGCAAAAGCTGAGCGTTCTTTGCCTGCAACCGAAGTTGCCATTCCTCCATCTCGTCCAGCAGGCTATTAAAATCCTGGGCAAAAAGATGAAATTCTTCGATACGTTCTTCTGAAACACGTCGTGAAAAGTTACGGTTGGTACGGACATCATGTACCACCTCGGTGATATTTTGCAGGGCTTCTACTACGCCATTGTGCAAATAGCGAGTGAGCATTAATGCTATGCCTGATGCCAGCAGAATGCATCCGGTAAGAACGGCCAGCGACAGATAAATGAAATGGCTGATCACGCTATCGCGGGCAGTCAGGCGCACTTCACCAATAACATTGCCATTATGCAAAATGGGCTGTGTGACCGGTTGCGGAAACAACCAGTGGCTGATCAAACCGCTGATCTTTTCAGTGGTGTCCTGCGCGTCATAGCGCCAGGTGGCGATCACGTTCTGATTTTTATTACGCACTTCCGCTACGGAAAACTGCCCTTGTTGCCCTAGCGCCGCCAGAGTTTCTGTTGCCGCAACACTGTCAGAAAAGACTAATGCAGCTTCAAGTGTACGAGTCATCGTGGCTGCGGTCAGGTCCAGGTTCTTTTGCGCATACTGTCTTAATGCCAGCACGGAGGAAATGCTAAGCAGTAGCCAGATCAACGTCATGGTGACCAGGACGCTGATTATGCTGATACGCCGTAATGTCCGCTTAAACGTCGGGCGTGTTATGGGAGAATGGCCCTTATCCATGCTTTTTATTCCGTGCAAGCATCAATACGTCTGGACTGACCCTTACGCCACTGCGTGAAAGGGAATCCATATTTACGGAAAATCTCACATCTTCATCTTTAATTATGAGGCAAAAGGCACTGCCAATAACGCATTCGGGATTCTGTTCAGCGATTAATAACAGTGCCTTTGTCGGATATTTATTCTTTAATTCCACCTGATAACCAGGGGATTCTTTTCCAAAATAAAAACCATCACACTGCGAAACTAATATTTCTTGTTCCGTACGAATGATGACGGGAAGATAGGGTAAAGCACCAGTACTGGTATCTCCCAGTACACTGGAAAAACGCGATGAAGAGAAAATACACAGTTTTGGTGGCCCGGAAAGTGCAGGCCAGTGTGTATAACTGACGATGCCGGAAACCATCGCGCGTACAGATTTTGCTTCTTCCGTAACGCTCTGGGCGTACAGCGGTAATCCGGTCAGGAGCAGTGCCAGTAGAAGTATGAGTCGGTAAGAATAGCTCATGAATAGTTACCTACCAGCGGTTGCCGTAAAGCGTCGAAATACACTCAAGATTGTTTGAGACAAAATAACATTATTTTCCTAAGTCGTCATTATTCCGGGTATAAAGCTATGGATAATTTAAGTTAAATCTTATGTGCATATAAAATATA
Source organism: Citrobacter sp. W9 (assembly GCF_026719375.1). Lineage (NCBI taxonomy): Bacteria > Pseudomonadati > Pseudomonadota > Gammaproteobacteria > Enterobacterales > Enterobacteriaceae > Citrobacter > Citrobacter sp. W9. The sequence continues at coordinate 53,450 of NZ_JAPPTE010000024.1, forward strand.
AGTTATTGTTTAATTTAATCTTATAGCGGCATTACCTTCGTTTGCCCCTTTTTGCCAGGCGTTGTGTAACTGGTCAACATTTTCGACAGTATCGCAACTTGGGGGAAAGGTTTTCCCGGCCAGACCCCTGGCGTAAACAAAATCCTGCTGGCAGGTTTTACGTTGTCCCTCGGCGTAACCCTTAAGATATTCCGTACGATCGACTTCTGGATCATTGTAATTGTCGGCAAGAATTTCATTATCTTTAACCGCATAGCCTGAAATGGCATCGCGTATCCCGGCATCGTACCAGTCGGTGCCAGTCCAGGTAGGGGCGTGAGTATAGGGGTCTATCTGACATCCGCTAAGAAGTAGTATTAATAAGGTGCTGATGAGTTGCTTCATTGCCTGTGCTCCCGCGTTTTTTTAAGCATAGTGGATCTGATATCAGGATGGTGTAAATTTAAATATACACTCACATAGGCTTTATTTAGTGACTAATAGAGAGCTGTAAATTAAAATTTACGGATTATGGATTGAAATCTTTACCTGTTGTGATATCGTTATTTCCTCCTCGCTGAGGATCAACTATCGCAAACGAGCTAAACAGGATCACCATCATGCAAAAAGACGCGCTGAACAACGTACATATTACCGACGAACAGGTTCTGATGACTCCGGAACAGTTGAAAGCTGAATTTCCGCTGAGCCAGGCACAAGAGGCGCAAATCGCCCAGTCGCGTAAAACCATTTCAGATATTATCTCCGGTCGCGATCCGCGTCTGCTGGTGGTATGTGGTCCGTGCTCCATTCATGATCCTGAAATGGCAATTGAGTACGCTCGTCGATTTAAAGCCCTTGCCGCAGAGGTCAGCGATAACCTCTACCTGGTGATGCGCGTCTATTTTGAAAAACCCCGTACTACCGTTGGTTGGAAAGGGTTAATTAACGATCCTCATATGGATGGCTCTTTTGATGTTGAAGCTGGACTGAAAATTGCGCGTCAACTGCTGCTTGAACTGGTAAATATGGGACTCCCGCTGGCAACTGAAGCCCTGGATCCTAATAGCCCACAATACCTGGGCGATCTGTTTAGCTGGTCGGCAATCGGTGCGCGTACCACGGAATCACAGACTCACCGTGAAATGGCTTCTGGTCTTTCGATGCCGGTTGGCTTTAAGAACGGCACTGACGGTAGCCTGGCAACCGCGATCAACGCCATGCGTGCCGCGGCGCAGTCACACCGTTTTGTCGGTATTAACCAGGCAGGGCAGGTAGCGCTGCTGCAAACTCAGGGCAATCCGGACGGTCATGTGATCCTGCGTGGCGGCAAAGCGCCGAACTACAGCCCGGCAGATGTTGCCCAGTGCGAAAAAGAGATGGAACAGGCGGGACTAAGACCTTCCCTGATGGTAGATTGCAGTCATGGTAACTCCAATAAAGATTACCGCCGTCAGCCTGCCGTGGCTGAATCCGTGATTGCGCAAATCAAAGATGGCAATCGCTCGATCATTGGTTTGATGATTGAAAGTAATATTCATGAAGGCAACCAGTCTTCCGAACAGCCGCGCAGCGCAATGAAATACGGCGTGTCCGTAACCGATGCATGCATTAGCTGGGAAATGACGGATGCGCTACTGCGTGAAATTAGCCAGGATTTAAACGGCCAGCTGTCGGCGCGTGTAGCATAAGAGGTTGGTTATGGTTGCTGAATTGACCGCATTACGCGATCAAATTGATGAAGTCGACAAGGCGCTGCTGGATTTGCTGGCACGCCGCCTGGAGCTGGTTGCCGAAGTCGGTGAAGTAAAAAGCCGCTTTGGGCTGCCGATTTACGTGCCGGAGCGGGAGGCCTCTATGCTGGCTTCACGCCGCGCGGAAGCGGAAGCCCTTGGCGTACCGCCGGATCTGATTGAAGATGTGCTGCGCCGGGTTATGCGCGAGTCCTACTCCAGTGAAAATGACAAAGGATTTAAAACGCTTTGTCCTTCCCTACGACCGGTAGTGATCGTCGGCGGCGGTGGTCAGATGGGGCGTCTTTTCGAAAAAATGCTCACTCTGTCAGGTTATCAGGTGCGGATCCTGGAACAGCAGGACTGGGATCGCGCGTCGGAGATCGTCTCTGATGCAGGCATGGTGATCGTCAGCGTGCCGATCCACGTCACCGAGCAGGTGATCGCTAAATTACCGCGTCTGCCGTCTGACTGTATCCTGGTCGATTTGGCATCGGTGAAAAATGGTCCTTTACAGGCGATGCTGGCAGCGCACGATGGTCCGGTGGTGGGGTTACATCCCATGTTTGGTCCGGACAGCGGCAGTCTGGCAAAACAGGTGGTTGTCTGGTGTGATGGACGTCAGCCGGAAGCCTATCAGTGGTTCCTGGAACAGATTCAGGTCTGGGGCGCGCGGTTGCATCGGATCAGCGCCGTTGAACACGACCAGAATATGGCGTTTATTCAGGCCTTGCGTCACTTTGCGACCTTCGCCTATGGTCTGCACCTGGCGGAAGAAAACGTGCAACTGGAACAATTGCTGGCGCTCTCTTCGCCGATTTATCGCCTTGAGCTGGCGATGGTTGGACGCTTGTTTGCCCAAGATCCGCAGCTGTATGCCGATATCATTATGTCGTCTGAGAGCAACCTTGCGCTGATCAAACGCTACTATCAACGTTTTGGTGAGGCGATTGGTTTACTGGAGCAGGGCGATAAGCAAGCGTTTATCGACAGCTTCCGTAAGGTGGAGCACTGGTTTGGCGATTATGCGAAACGCTTCCAGAGTGAAAGCCGTACTTTGTTGCGCCAGGCGAATGACAGCCGTCCTTAAGTAAGATGCCGGATAAGCTTAGCGCCATCCGGCATTGTCACGTTAACTCGGATCGACCGGCACCACGTTCTCACTCGGGTAACATCCCAGCACCTTCATCGAACGCGTAATCTCCCCTAATTCCTTTAACGCCTTTTGCATTTGGGGGGATTCCAGATTGGCCTGGATATCAAGATAAAACATCTCTTCCCATGGATTGCCGTGAATCGGGCGTGACTCCAGTTTAGTCATAATCAGATTATGGTTACGCAGTACCAGCAGCGCTTCAACCAGCGCACCGGCCTGTTGGCCTGTTGCCATCAGCAGCGTGGTTTTAGCCGGAACCTGGTCGGAAACATTGATAGCCTTGCGTGCCAGTACCACAAAGCGGGTGATGTTTTGTGTCTGGTTAGCTTCGATATGCTCGAGAACCTGCAAACCATACAGTACGCCTCCGGCTTCGCTCCCCAGTGCGGCTACGCGCGGTGAGTTAGCTTGTGCAACTTTTTCCATCGCCGCTGAGGTGCTTTCGGTGTACTCAATCTTCCAGTGTGGGTAACGGCTCAGGAACTTGCTGCACTGTTGGAACGGCTGCGGGTGGCTGTATACCGTATCAATGGTCTCGAGATCGGTTGTGCCGGATACCAGTACGCAGTGGTCAATTGTAATAGTCATCTCGCCAACGATAGACAGACTGGTGTGCTGCAGCAGGTCGTAGACGTCGTTAATCCCACCGGAGCTGGTGTTTTCAATCGGGACGACCGCATAGTCAGCTTGTCCGGTTTCGACCTGATTAAAGATATCGGCAAATTTCGCGCAGCCGCTTTCAATGAATTGTTCAAAATGACGGGCAGCGTACTGACGTGCGGCGAGGTGTGAGTATGAGCCTTTTGGCCCAAGGAATGCGACGCGCGCGGAATGGGGGTTAATTTTGTTCAGGTGTTGCTGGAGCAGTGCCTGCTGCGTCAGGACGGAGTCTTCGATAATCAGTTGGAACAGGCGGGTGATATAGTGCGCGTCGAGATGATGCGCTTTGCCAAGCTGAATCAGCCGGTCTAACAGATCGCGTTCGCGGTCAATATCACGTACCGGACGATGTGAAAGCAGTTTAGCTTTGCCGACTTCTACGGCCAGCCCACGCCGTTCAGCCAGTAGGGCCAGTAATTTTTCATCCAGCGAACTGATTTTATCGCGCAGCGCCAGCAATGGGTTTTCCGATGTCATAGTGTTGCCTTTCTTGTTATCAATAAAAAAGGCCCCCCGTTGTGGGAGGCCTTATTGTTCGTCTTCGCATTCTTTATCACACGACGAAACGCCTCCCATTCAGGGGAAGGTAAAAAAGAATGCGAAGAAGAACGGGGCAAGTTTCATGTAATTTTCCTTTGGCTACGTCAGTAAAGTACCCGTACTGTTTTCACCCTGTCAACAAAAAACGCGCCCGAAGGCGCGTTGGCGATACACTCAATGTAAGGGACTACTCTTCTTCTGCTTCGACGAAGTTGGCGTCTTTGACTGAAGTTGTTGCACGACGGGCTTCGCCTTTGTGCTGCACTTTATTGAGCTGCCGTTCCAGCTTGTTGATCAAATCGTTAATTGCGGTGTACATATCCTCGTGTTTTGCGCTGGCGACCAGATGTCCGTTCGGTGTATTGATGGTGGCATCAGCAATGAAACCCTGTGGCTCCTTAGACAGAATGATATGTGGATTAATCAGATGAGTTTGCCATTTTTCAAGTTTGGCGAGACGGTCTGCGACATGCTGGCGAATTGCCGGAGTAATTTCCATTTGTTTACTGGTAATGTTCATTGTCATAAATTTTACCTCTTGTCTTTCCCGTCTTGGTGATTCCAGCATACCGTTCCCAATGTCAAAATGTGTGATTTAAATCACATTATTTTGTCGCTTTTTGTCAAGAAAACCTTTTTGTGAGGCACCGCAGGAACAAGCGATTTTTTACTTGAGGAATAGCAGAAAGCAGGCCATATTTGATGAGATGCGTTGGAGCTAAACCGCTTCAGTTATGGCGTAAACGGATAAAAAAACGGCAGCCCTTGGGGCTGCCGTTTTGCATTCTGAGGTAAATCAGGTGTTACTGCTGTTGGCGGCAATGATTTTCGCTACTTTTTCTGCCTGAGCATTCATTTGCATCTGGCGATAAGCGTTTTCCATTAACGGCAGAGCATCACGCGTTGCCTGGGTATCCGGGTAGTCGCGCAGCATGCCTTCCACACGGTTTACCACCGCCACCCATGCGCCACGGGCAGTGTAATATTCCGCAACGGAGTATTCATACTTCGCCAGACGATCTTTCAGGAACACCAGACGTTTAGTGGCGTCAGTGGTGTACTGGCTGTTCGGATAGCCACGTACCAGTTTGGAAAAGTCATTAAACGCAGCTCGGGCATGTTGTGGATCGCGATCGCTGCGATCAACCCCAAAGAATCCTTGCAGTGCGCTATCATCCAACGCCATATTGGTCAGGCCACGCATATACATGACATAATCAATGTTAGGGTGTGTCGGATTAAGACGGATAAAACGATCGATGGCAGCCTGAGCAAGTGGCAGATCGGCGTTTTTGTAGTAGGCGTAGATGAGATCTAATTGCACCTGCTGAGAATACGGTCCAAATGGATAACGGTTATCCAACGCTTCCAATTGCGTTATTGCCTGTTTCCAGTTACCGTCCTGCAGCTTTTGCTGAGCAGTCGCGTAGATTTCATTTGGCGGATTATCGGGCACCTCTTCCTTTGAACCAGAGCAACCCGCCAAAAACAGGCTCAACGTGGCTGCTGCCACCAGATATTTCATGCGCGTCATGACGTTTTGACTTTCCTCAAAATGTTTTACGGGAGATTCTCTGTTCCTGCTCCCGGTTAAGACCAGCTACAATAGCACACTATATTAAACGGCAAAGCCGTAAAACCCAACGTTAAACAAAGAAGCAGTTTATGGCACAACGAGTAGAACTCACCGCAACAGTCTCCGAAAATCAGCTCGGTCAACGCTTAGATCAGGCTTTGGCCGAATTGTTCCCTGATTATTCGCGATCGCGCATAAAAGAATGGATCCTCGACCAGCGCGTGCTGGTAAATGGCAATCTTTGCGATAAACCGAAAGAAAAAGTGTTGGGTGGAGAGCAGGTCTCCATCAATGCAGAAATTGACGAAGAGGTTCGTTTTGAGCCTCAGGATATCCCGCTGGATATCGTGTATGAAGATGACGATATTCTTGTTATCAACAAACCTCGTGACCTCGTGGTGCATCCGGGCGCAGGCAATCCTGACGGCACGGTATTGAATGCGTTGCTGCATTACTACCCGCCAATTGCGGATGTTCCTCGCGCGGGTATCGTCCATCGTCTGGACAAAGACACGACCGGATTAATGGTGGTGGCAAAAACCGTTCCGGCGCAGACGCGTCTGGTGGAGTCATTACAGCTGCGTGAAATTACCCGTGAGTACGAAGCCGTGGCGATTGGTCATATGACAGCGGGCGGAACCGTTGAAGAGCCGATTAGCCGTCACCCGACCAAGCGTACACACATGGCGGTACACCCGATGGGTAAACCGGCGGTGACGCACTATCGTATTATGGAACACTTCCGTGTGCACACGCGTCTGCGGTTGCGTCTGGAAACCGGACGTACGCACCAGATCCGCGTGCACATGGCGCATATCACTCATCCGCTGGTGGGAGATCCGGTCTACGGTGGTCGTCCGCGTCCACCAAAAGGCGCTTCTGACGAATTTATTTCCGTATTGCGTAAGTTCGACCGTCAGGCGCTGCACGCGACCATGCTGCGTCTGTATCACCCGATTTCCGGTATCGAAATGGAATGGCATGCGCCAATTCCGCAAGATATGGTGGAACTGATTGAAGTGATGCGCGCTGATTTCGAAGAACATAAGGATGATATTGCCTGGTTATGAGTAAGCTAATTGTCCCGCAGTGGCCGCTACCGCAAGGTGTTGCGGCATGTAGTTCTACCCGTATTGGCGGTATCAGTATGCCGCCTTATGATTCGCTGAATCTGGGCGCCCATTGCGGCGATAACCCGGAGCATGTCGAAGAGAACCGCAAACGACTGTTTGCTGCGGGCAATCTGCCTTCAAAGCCAGTCTGGCTGGAACAGGTCCACGGTAAGGACGTCCTGAAACTGACGGGCGAGCCGTACTCCTCCAAACGTGCGGATGCGTCATACAGCAATACGCCAGGCACCGTGTGTGCGGTGATGACGGCGGACTGTCTGCCCGTACTATTTTGTAATCGTGCAGGTACGGAAGTCGCGGCGGCCCATGCAGGTTGGCGCGGATTATGCGCCGGTGTGCTGGAAGAGACGGTGGCGTGTTTTGCCGACAAACCTGAAAACATTATTGCCTGGCTAGGCCCGGCGATTGGCCCGAACGCGTTTGAAGTGGGGCCAGAAGTCCGCGCAGCGTTCATGGCGCATGATCCGCAGGCGGACCTCGCATTTGTACCGCGCGCAGACAAATATCTGGCGGATATCTACCAGCTTGCGCGCCAGCGTCTGGCAAATGTCGGCGTGACGCACCTCTACGGCGGTGACCGGTGCACCTTCAGCGAAAGTGAGACTTTCTTCTCTTATCGTCGCGACAATACCACGGGTCGTATGGCAAGTTTTATTTGGCTGATATAACCTAAAGAATCAAGACGATCCGGTACGTGTAATTTTCTTTTCACATAATTCAGGTCATTCACCTTGAATAATTGAGGGATGACCTCATTTAATCTCCAGTAGCAATTTTGACCTGTTATGGGAGGAGTTATGCGTCTGGATCGTCTTACTAATAAATTCCAGCTTGCTCTTGCCGATGCCCAGTCACTCGCATTGGGGCACGACAATCAATTCATCGAACCACTTCATCTAATGAGCGCCTTGCTGAATCAGGAAGGGGGGTCGGTACGTCCTTTATTAACCTCTGCTGGCATTAATGCCGGCCAGTTACGTACAGCCATTGACCAGGCGTTGAGCCGCTTGCCACAGGTAGAAGGTACCGGCGGTGATGTGCAGCCTTCTCAGGATCTGGTGCGTGTACTGAATCTTTGCGACAAGCTGGCGCAAAAACGAGGGGACAACTTTATTTCGTCAGAGCTGTTCGTTCTGGCGGCGCTTGAGTCACGCGGTACGCTGACCGATTTATTAAAATCAGCAGGGGCGACGACCGCCAATATCACTCAGGCAATTGAACAAATGCGTGGAGGTGAAAGCGTGAATGATCAGGGAGCTGAAGACCAACGTCAGGCCTTGAAAAAATATACCGTCGATCTGACCGAACGCGCCGAACAGGGCAAGCTCGATCCGGTTATCGGTCGTGATGAAGAAATCCGCCGCACCATTCAGGTGCTGCAACGTCGTACTAAAAATAACCCGGTGTTGATTGGTGAACCTGGCGTCGGTAAAACCGCCATCGTTGAAGGGCTGGCGCAGCGTATTATCAACGGCGAAGTGCCGGAAGGCTTAAAAGGCCGCCGCGTACTGGCGCTGGATATGGGCGCGCTGGTGGCCGGGGCGAAATATCGTGGCGAGTTTGAAGAACGTTTAAAAGGTGTGCTGAACGATCTCTCTAAACAAGAAGGCAACGTCATTCTGTTTATTGATGAGCTGCATACCATGGTTGGCGCAGGTAAAGCCGATGGCGCCATGGACGCCGGTAACATGCTGAAACCGGCGCTGGCGCGTGGGGAACTGCACTGCGTAGGCGCAACCACGCTCGATGAATATCGTCAGTACATCGAAAAAGATGCGGCGCTGGAACGTCGTTTCCAGAAAGTGTTTGTGGCTGAACCTTCAGTAGAAGACACCATCGCCATTTTGCGTGGTCTGAAAGAACGTTATGAGCTGCACCACCATGTGCAGATCACTGACCCGGCGATTGTTGCGGCAGCGACGCTGTCTCACCGCTATATTGCCGACCGTCAGTTGCCGGATAAAGCCATCGACCTGATCGATGAAGCGGCATCCAGCATTCGTATGCAGATTGACTCCAAGCCGGAAGAACTGGACAGACTCGACCGCCGTATTATCCAGCTCAAACTGGAACAGCAGGCATTAATGAAAGAGTCTGATGAGGCGAGTAAAAAACGTCTTGATATGCTCAACGAAGAACTGGACGACAAAGAGCGCCAGTATTCCGAGTTAGAAGAAGAGTGGAAAGCGGAAAAAGCCTCGCTCTCCGGTACTCAGACGATTAAGGCTGAGCTGGAGCAGGCGAAGATCGCCATCGAGCAGGCGCGTCGTGTGGGCGACCTGGCGCGGATGTCCGAGCTACAGTACGGTAAAATCCCGGAGCTGGAAAAACAGCTGGAAGCCGCTACCCAGTCGGAAGGTAAAACTATGCGTCTGTTGCGTAACAAAGTGACCGATGCAGAAATTGCTGAAGTGCTGGCGCGTTGGACGGGGATCCCGGTTGCCCGCATGCTGGAAGGCGAACGGGAAAAACTGTTGCGTATGGAGCAGGAGTTGCACAGCCGTGTGATTGGCCAGAACGAAGCGGTTGAAGCGGTATCTAACGCGATTCGCCGTAGCCGTGCTGGGCTGTCTGACCCGAACCGTCCGATTGGTTCATTCCTGTTCCTTGGGCCGACCGGTGTCGGTAAAACCGAACTGTGTAAAGCGCTGGCAAACTTTATGTTCGACAGTGACGATGCAATGGTGCGTATCGATATGTCCGAGTTTATGGAGAAACACTCGGTGTCTCGTCTGGTCGGTGCGCCTCCGGGATATGTCGGCTACGAAGAGGGGGGGTATCTCACTGAAGCAGTGCGCCGTCGTCCTTACTCCGTCATCCTGCTGGATGAAGTGGAGAAAGCGCATCCGGATGTGTTCAACATTCTGCTGCAGGTGCTTGACGATGGTCGTCTGACCGACGGGCAGGGGAGAACAGTCGACTTCCGTAATACGGTGGTCATCATGACTTCGAACCTGGGGTCCGATCTGATCCAGGAACGTTTTGGCGAGCTCGATTACAGCCACATGAAGGATATGGTGCTGGGCGTTGTGAGCCATAACTTCCGCCCGGAATTTATCAACCGTATAGATGAGGTTGTGGTATTCCATCCGTTGGGTGAGCAGCACATTGCTTCTATTGCTCAGATCCAACTGCAGCGTCTGTATAAACGTCTGGAAGAGCGTGGCTATGAAATCCATATCTCTGACGAAGCGCTCAAACTGCTGAGTGCGAATGGTTACGATCCGGTATATGGCGCGCGTCCATTGAAACGCTCTATCCAGCAACAGATCGAAAACCCGCTGGCGCAGCAAATTTTGTCTGGAGAGCTGATTCCTGGCAAAGCCATTCGCCTGGAAGTGAACGACGACCGTATCGTGGCAGTGCAGTAAGTCACAAAACGATAATAAACGAGCCCTGCGGGGCTCGTTTTTGTTTAAAAACCAGGCAAAAATAGAAGGGTTGAGTAAAAAGTAATCGTTTGATAAGTTTTTTGTATTTTTAACTTGTCAGCCTGAAATAACTCCCTATAATGCGCCTCCACTGACACGGAACAACGGATTACACGCCGCCGGGTCAGCGGAGAAAAGCGTAAATAAACGCTTGACTCTGAAGCGGGATAGCGTAATATGCACACCCCGCGCCGCTGAGAAAAAGCGAAGCGGCACTG
>NZ_JAPPTE010000025.1:0-62591 GCF_026719375.1 Citrobacter sp. W9
CGGGTCTGACGGCGCTTAGTGCTGAATTCACTATCGGCGAAGGTGAGTTGATGGCTCATGATGTCCCTCTGGGATGCGCTCCGGATGAATATGATGATCTCATATCAGGAACTTGTTCGCACCTTCCTTAGTGCGAACCCCTTTTTGGCGCTCAAATGTTATCGGAGTGGCAGTAATTCATTTTTAACTTGCAGGGTTAACGAATGAGCAATGACAAATTGGTTGTCTGCGGAATTGATATTGGATACAGCAATGTAAAAATTGCTGTAGGGGATTCAGCGGATGACAAACCCACAGTCAGTATTTATCCGGCCTACGCTACGAATGAGCCAGTAGATGATGTGCGGCTGGTAAAGCGTAGCTGCGAACATGAAGTGTTGGTGTACCCAGGAGGTAAAGAATGGCGGGCTTTTACCGAACGCCCCGATGCGCGTGAGCTGCATGACCGTTACCACATGACAGAAATGTACCTGGCACTATATCTGGCCTCACTGGATAAAATCACTGCTAAAGCAGGCAATGAAATCGACCTGGTAGTAACTGGTTTACCTGTCCGTCTTGCTAATGAAAGTGAACGCGCGAAACTGACTGCGAGGCTCACCGGTACGTTTACTATTGCGCCAGGAAAAACAGTGACTGTTAAAAAATGCCTCGTTCTTCAGCAGGGCGTTGGTGTCATCAATGACATCGTTAACAGACCGGGCCTTATCAGTCAGGAAGAATTAGAGAAGTCGACCATTCTCGTGGTTGACCCTGGCTTCTTCTCGATGGACTACATCGCCTTTAAGAGCGGAAGCAGGGTATCAGGCTCTTCAGGTTCATCATTAAAAGCAACCAGTGCAATTATCGAAAGCATTGTGAACCGCCTTAATGCCGATAACCCGGAAGAGCGAATTGATGATCTACCAGAAATTATTGAAATCGCTCTCCGTAACAATGAGCAGTCTTTCTTTAATGGGTTCCGCCACATTTCCCTACGTCCTCTGCTTGAAGAAGCTATTCCCTCCATCGCCAGTGATGTAGTCAAAGAGTTGCGAAAATCGACAAGGGTTCTCGGGCCAGTCCATATCATTGCAGCTGCCGGTGGTGGGACAAGGTTCTACGAACAGACCATACGAGAAGAATTCCCCCGAGCCAGGATCGTATCGAGCCCGTTGCCTGTTGCCAGTAATGCCATTGGTTTCTGGAACTATGGCGTTGACTTGATGCTTTACGGCGATGATTGAGCAAAGGGGGTTTCATGCAAGTTCGAGTGACGATTAATCCAATACTGTTTCCAGAGCTGATTAATTATCTGGAATCAAAACAGTCTGGCCAGCGCAGCAGTTCACTATTGGCGCTGGCAAACCGAGCATTGCTAGCAGGTGACAGTTTTATACCCGGTATCGTCCGTGAGACTTCAAAAAAACGTAAATCAGAACAGAAGAAATCAGTCCGTGGGCCGAATACAGAAAATGAGACTGGTCTGATGACTAGTCAGAGAGACGGCCACTTACCCAAAGTAAATGAGGACACTGAACCAAAATTTCGTCACGTGGTTAGCAACGATATAGTCAATACAGGCCCGCCATTTTGTGTGGGCAGTGATATTCAAGAGTTCGAAGTTAAAGATGACCAGTTATCGACGGCGAACCTTACCAGTAAGCCTGAGATTGCTGGAAAAATACCGGATCCCAATCCTGGAGATAAATCGGGCGTTGGGGAGACAGGCGACAATCAAGATAGCGGCGTTAATGAAAAGGTTACACCAAGGCGTGTTCGCATAAGTTGATGCCGTTGTAGGGTTTGTGGGGAGGGGAAATGCAGATAGCAACGAAGAGTTTGGTGCTCGCTTTACTATGTGCTGCTTACTGCACGAGTACGAACGCCAGGCTTGTAGATCTTCGTGGCACTTCTTGGGAAAAGCATTCCCAGAAAGAGTGTGGCCTCGATCCGTACCTTCTCTACGCGGTGGCACTCACCGAGAGTAAAAATAATGCAGGAACCAAGGGGTATGTTGTTCCCAGCCCCTGGGCATTGAACAACTATGTTTATGGGTCGTATTACCCGACAAGTTATGAAGATGCAAAGAGAGCGCTAGCCCGCTATCTCTCAGCCACTCCGGTAACAGATATTGGAATCGTTCAAATTAATTTTCGTTGGAACGGACAGTATGTTAACCATCCTGAAGAACTCCTGGATGTCGATACAAACATCCGAATCGGGGCAAAGACTTTGTGTGCAGCCATCAAAGCTAACCCTGGCGATATAGAACTGGCGATAGGTGGATACAACACTCAAAACCCTAAGTTGGAAGGCAAGGCTCGTGAATATGGTCAGCGCGTATTACGCGTATGGAAGAGGCTTATCGAAAATGATTAATCAAAATTTGTATTTTCTACAGACTGCCATCTCAATTATTACCCGTGCGCAATCGTTGTATAAAAGCCCTTTTGAGTTAGCAGAAGGAGACCGGGAATTTTTGATAGAGAAATCTAATCAGGCCAAGCTCGCTTTATCGATGGAGAAGTATGACTTGCCCATCTTTAATATCTGTCATGATCCCGAGCGCAAGATATCTACTGAGGTAGAAAAATTCGTTCGTCATGACTCATACATCCTACGGCTTGCCCTGCTGGTATTCAGTGTTCGTGTTTTCATTAATACGGGGACTGTTGCCCAAACGTTCTACTGGTTTGATAATGAAAAAACCGTACAGCTTGTCGAACGTATGGATGATGCACAAACAATCGATGCAATCATAACCGGCAAAATATATTTTAAACCTATTCGTCCATTTGCCGATTTAGTAGATTGTGACTTCAGTACAGTTATTGGAGCCCCCAACCCAACCTTAGAATTAACAGGTTACTTACAGTCGCGCTATTCTCATTGGAGTAATTGATTATGAAGGCTGCTCTTGTCCGGGATGAAGATAAATTTGCTTTAACACAGAAAATGGTAAAATTAGGATTTCGTAGAAAGATCATTGTGCATTCGCTTAATGCAAGTGACCGTGTTATTGATTTTTTGCGAAAAGAGTTCCATCTGAGTGATGTATCAATCGGACGACTTAAACATTCAGAGACGCTGCTCAATACGACACATAAAAAGGTTGAGGCAACCAATTTTATGAGCATCTATCTGCGTCGTTCGAAAGACCCAAACAACAGTGACAACATCGTTGATGTGGTGAGTGCGTTCGAAATCTACCGGGAACTAAACCTTAAATTCCGCCCGGAAGAAGCCTCGAAAATGATGATTGATGCCAACGAGGCCTGGACTCTTGCTCGTGATTTTCGAGCTGAAGAAATACGTATGGTAAGGTGTTACCGTTGCGATCTTTCATTTATTTCACCGCAGAGTTGTGACCGTCCACGGAAAAAACATATTTGTCCGTTCTGCTCTGATACAGAAGCTGAAAATGAAAGCTCGTAAGTGACTAAGTTAAATTTCATAAAAAAGCCCGTTTTAACGGGCTTTTTTATTGCCTGGATACTTCGTCACGTGAATGAGTCGGGTTAGTATTGAATAACAAACCTACTGGTGTCCCAAGGAAAATAAAATGAAGAAAATCTCTGGTCTTGCTTTGGTATCGCTGATGTTAGTTGGTTGCGCGGCTTCTCAACCACCAGCTATGCCGGTTGACAGCAATCCATCTGATGCTTTGAAATTTGCCCGAGCGATGGATTTACGTCAGATCACCGATGCTGGCGATCAATACCTTATCTATAACGGTTTCGCGTCCAATGGGCAGCTTGTCCCTCTCAAAACCCCGGTTAAGGCTGGTGAAAAAGGTGTAACCAACCTGGGAGGTAATGGAGTGGCCGATGTGGCTGCGGGCTTCGCGACACACACATCTTTCATCCCTGTGCTGTCTGTTTTAACGGCCCAACAGCCTACTGCTATTGTTGATGGCGTGGTGCGTGTCGCGTCATGGAACGGTAAATCTCAGGAAGATAATGAGCGTGAGGTCAATGCGATTTTCTGGAAAACACTAACCCGGATGGATGGATACAAAGTTGGTGGGATGTGTGAGGGGAAAGGCGGTGCTGTTGAAAATGCAGTTCGTCGGAAAGCGACGAACGGTGATTGGGTATCGTATGCTGATATAGCTCCAACGTTGCCGAAACCACCTATCAGCACCAGCGGTCAGGTGACATTCATTATCGGTAATGACTGCTTCAACCTCTATGCAACACGAGCCTCTAACGTAGGTCTGGTTAAAGAAATGAGTAAAGAACTGGGTGCTCAGCGGGCTCTGTTCTTACCAGGCTCTCCTGAACATGAACCAATGGTATTCAGTGACGGTAAGCAATACCTGTTCAGAAAGTAAAAAAAAAGCCCCGACATAAAGTCGGGGCTTCTTATCCTGCAAAGCTATTGAGTTTTCAAAACAGCCTCTGTGCTAGATTTCGCCGCATCAACATCGATACTGTCAACACCGCTCTGGAATCGCTCCAGGGAGTTCTGGCGAGATCCATCTATATTCAATACGTTTCCTTTACCGGTTATCTTATCCAGATTTATTTCCGACGCTTTAGGTAAAAGTTTCGCCTCGTAAAGTGAACCAATCCACTCTGACAAATCGAGTTTGTTAAAATCAATCCGTCCAAATTCTTCTAACGTCAGTGGTCGACAATCCGGGTTCTTTTTATCCCCCCAGCCGATACCTAACATTGGTCTCCCTTGTTCCTGAATGATGCGACCAATCTGAGAATCAAACGTGCAATAACTTGACCGTTTCTCGATACAGACACCCAGAAACTTTGTTTCACACCAGCTGGATATATGCACGGCCAATTTTGTTTCTTTCTTAACGGCAAGCTTAAATTCATCAGGAGTACAAGCCCAGATGATGTTGACCAGTATATTAGCAATCTGGTACGCCATGTAAGCATATCCAACCACGGATATTGCCGAAACAATAGTTGACGACAATTGAACAGATGTAGCCAGGCCAGACGATGTTACGGCTGCGCCACCGCCAGAGGCCGCACTTTCAAATATCAGATTCGTCGCAGCAGGGCCGAAGGTATCAAGAGTCCATTGAGCAACTTGTTTCGTCAGCGCTCCTATAGCCTGATTCATCAAACCGGACAAACCTGCTTCTGTAGCTTGCTGAGCCGCTTCAGTACCTGCCGACCCAACCAGACTGTTGAAAGCGGAAATAGCTGGTCGAGTTATTGTATCGATGGCATTAGTCATAAGTTCGGAACCCATGTCAAAAATACCTTTTCCCTGTTCGAACATACCGGCTTTTACAGAGACAGCATCAGCAATTTTTAGAGTGTAGTAGGACAACTGCAAATACTGAATCCAGCTGACATCTACGGGCTGATCACAACAATCCACCCATCCCCCCATCGCCGATTTACATTGTGCAGACTCACCTTTAAAAAGAGTGCAGGAACGGTTGGTTTCGTCAGTATCATCGCCACACTTCATTTCATTCAATGCGTAAGTTGCGGCCTGAAGAGTTGCAACTGCTTTGTTGAAATCGCCGCTTGGTTCAGCAGAAGGCTGTAGGCAAGACCCATTAAGGCATTGCACAGCGCCAGGACAAGTATAGGTATCGGTGGAGGAGGTATTGGGTACAACGACATCCGTTCCGCAATCCCATACCTCGGTTGCCTGCCAGCACCCATTTTTGTCACCCTCCGCACCTGTTATGCAAGTGGACTTAATGAATTTACATGCAGTGTTTGCATCGTACTGCTTGCAAGTATTGTTAACGCCACCGTCGGTTCCGCAGTTGGAAACTACCGTTGCAGACTTACAGAAAGGTGAGAGACCTCCGATCGGCGGCTTAGCAAGCTGGTTTTCGCAGATACGTGCGCCATTTATGGTTGCGCACCCATTTGCATCAGGAATGACTGTCTCGCGGCAGGTTACCGTGTAATTCTGGCAATACCCGGCGTTGATGGCCTTCAGCAACGTATCGAATTGTTCAGGTTTATCAACAGTCCAGGCGTTATCCGAGATAATTTTGTTTGGGTCAAAGTAAATATAAATGAGAGCATAACCTTCGCCGCTGCCAGTCACTGACACACGGTTTTTGAAATTAAGAACGCCATTTTGGGGGGTATTTCGGATTTGTGCTGTTACATCTACATTAATCGACTGATCCCAGCTTGTTTTTAATTCACAGGCTCCTGATGTCTCTGGCGGGAAGACGTTTAAACCTTTTGGCCCTGCCCAAACCAAACTACCCCTATCTGTACCACCGACATAAATCTGCATGTAATCATCCCATTTAGCCCTGATGATCTTGGCGCTGGTAACTGCCTGGGGATTGTAGACAGTGACGGCCATTGCCTGTTCAAATATTGTGCAGTTGCCGTCCCAGTAGTTATCACCGACAGTCCCGAGCCAGAGTTCGATGCAGTTAGTGCCGCAAGAACCGATGTTCGCCGCGCCACTATAATGCGAGAGCATACCGGCAACGTAAGGATGGTAGAGGGTGAATGTGCCGCTGACACTTGTGGTACGGGTACATTCGCGATAATCAGGGATATGGTTGACGGTGTCCTTATTCGTCATGGTCTTGGTCATAGAACAATCACCAAGATCTTGCATGTACTTATCCTGATTCTCCAGGAAGTCTTTATGGCCATCAAAGATGGAATCATCAGGTTTAATGTTTGCTGTAGTTTTCGTTGAGCCCACCAGCGTTCGGTAAGCTTCGCCGCGCAGTGAATTTTCGGTTTTCAGATTGGCGTTGGTTGTATTGCCCAGTTTTAGCGTGTTGCTGTCATCTCCGTAGGTTCCTTTCAGGCTATCCAGTGAAGTTGATGAACCTTGATTTGGATAAGCAGAGTTCAAATCAACGGCCTGGCCTTTTCCATACTGAACCGTACCATTTGACGTAGCTGAAACTTGCGGCAGTGTTTTATAGAAATTAGTGGCAGATGTAACGTTTTCCTGGGTCGTTGCTGAAAAGGCATACGGCACGTAGGATACAACACCAAGGTGACATAACATCGTTATTGTGCAGAGTGGTCTGTAAAACCATTTTTTGCGGAAAAGGTTTTTCATTCTATGATCACCTTTGTCGTGGTTACTGATTATGAAATCAGAGATCTCGGTAACTAAATTTCGTCAGCCAGCATTTCTATGCGAAGCTACTAAAATGAAGGATTAAGCAGGCAGCGTATTAAACAGACTGGTTTCAGACAATAAAGAAGGACGGCAAAACGAGGGTGTTTTCAGCGTCTTGAATATTACCGACTGGAGGTACTTATGGACATGTTTGGTATTACTGGCCTTATCCCATTATCGGGGCCAAGCGATTCAGATTATGGTGGTGGAAATGGTAAGAGGGGACGTGGAAAAAATGGCAGAACGTTCAAGAGCAAATGTGAGCGTATGTGGGAGTTTTATATTCTGCTCTATTCTTTACTGAGCCTTCCTGTCGTATACATGTTCGTGACCACATAAGAGCCCTGCAAGATTGCAGGGCTTTATTGCGAATCACTTACTCGATGAAATTATCATGTCGTCATTTCCACCACTATGACCTCCATTGTTCTCTTTATTACGTGGATGCACAGGTACATACTCCTGATGCGACTGGGTTGCACGTGCAGGTGGCGGATCACTGAACATTGTACCTCCGTTATTTGAATCACTATGACCACCAGCGCCTTGGGTATTAATGTTTGTTGTCTCAGACCCACCATAGTTTGAGTTCTGGTTTAAACCATTATGACCTTCAGCACCTTGGGCATTAACGGTCATTGTCTCAGCCTCGCCGTATCCCTGGTTGTGGGTTCCCATCGCGTAAGGGACGCCATCACCCACAGCAGAACCTCCATTTGATGCCTGATGCATCCCTCCAAGGTTGTTGGCCATGCCACCGGTGTTGTATTCGTGGGTTTGGCGATCGGTATTCAGTGCAGTAGTAGCCTGTTGAATAATGGAGCCATCATTGGCTGAACGGTCTAAACCGGCATTATCAATACGGGCTGCAATACCACGGGCAAGAGCAGTATTTCCGCCCATAACCGTTCCATTGTCATTTTCACCACCCGTCGCGAGTTGAATACGTGCCATCATGTCACTGCGGGCCTGGGAAAGTTGTTGCTCAGACGCTCCAGCTTTAGTCATGGCGTAGTAGTTCACAATAGAATCTCGCGCCGCTTCGCGGTTTGCATCTCCACCAAGCGGAATTTCCCCAGCGATGGTTCTGGCCTGATCATGTACCTGTTCATATACCGGGCTTTCTTTGAACGCATTACTGACATGAGAAACGAGTTTATTAAAATCGCCAGTAATACCGCCAAGATTATAGTGGTTGTTTTCGAAATCATTTGCGGCGGTGTTACCCGCTTTCGTCATGACTTCACCCTCATTTCCCTTGTGAATTTGCTCAACTGCACCGCTATTCTGTCCCCCGACAGTATTAACCTGGCCTTGCCCATAACCATCAGACGATGACGCATGTGCTTCACCAAGCGCTCCGTAAGATCGGCCTGTTACTGCATTAACGGAGTTGCCAACGTCCGCTGCACCAGCAACTGCGCGGCCACCAGCGCTTTCAGCTCCACCACTCACGCCACGGTATTGCTCAGATGCAGTTGTCGTCAGTACTGGGCTGGAATCAGCGTTAATGAACCCGGCTTTGGCAGCTACTGCACCGGCAACACCAAGTTCACTGGCTGCTTTGAATTGAGCAAAGGTATGCGCGTCTTCGTGAGTCATACCTAAAGAGGTCAGGCTCGCTGCATCACCGGCGATTTTGCTGGACAGTTCCGGGTGCGCCGCGAGGGTTTGAGTCAATGTTGCTTGTGCATCATGATTACGACCAATGGCTGTAGCAAGTTGCGCAGCATTCATTGTCTGGCCCATTGAGGTACTTGAAACGAAGGAGTTTGCTTCCTGGAAGTTCTTTTGTGCGGACTGCATTCTTTGATTTGCCTCAGCAAAAGAACGAGTCGATTGAGAACTCTCACCTTCTTGCGATAAGGACTGGTACATCGCACTTGCTGCGGTATTGACGATGCGTGACTGGGTCGCACTGTCTATTTTGTGCGACGAGGCGCTGTCTGTAGAACCGTACTTAGCACTGTTGTCATTACTCAGGCCACTGCTTTCTGCCTCTGAACGTGACATTCCACCTTTAACACCAACACCAGCACTTGAACTTCCCGCACCGCCACCGACACTCACATCACCTTTGGCGATAGAGACAAGCGCCTGCATATCAGAAATACCTTGTTCTTTAGCCACAGAACTGACAAGGGCACGATCTGAGCTGCTCAGGCTGGCAAATGCTGCATTGGAAGCGTCACTATAAACTTGCGAATGTCCACCAGAATTCATGTTACTGGCCACCTGGCTAATCATTGCTCCAGATTGGGCAGTCAAGGAACTGGATGCTGAATCTAGTTCTTGCTTAGCGCTGGACAGGTTGTGAGTAGCGACCTTTTTCATGTCAATGGCAGGGAGAGTGCCAGAAGACCCACCCATGATAGTTCCTTGTGTTGGGTTAAATTCAACATCGGAACCACGACTGTTTATCGCAGGAGCGTTGGTGACATCAGGTGCGAGAGTTTTAGTATCGGCAGCTGAAGGTGCTGCTGCTGAGCTTGCAAGAGAGTTAAAGGCAACAGAACTGCCCCAGACAATGAATCCACCCAGGGCCGGGATCATCGCGTATAAATTACCAGCAAGACCTATACTTTTTTGAGTCTCAAACAGGAGCTGATAAAGCTGAGCAAAGCTAAGTCCGCCAGAACCCGAACTGACAAGAATTTGGCTTGACGTATCACGGATACTGTTTAACACATACATGTTGACGACCGCTGCGAGGGGAAGCCAAGTCCATGTCCAGATGATAACGAGGAAGTACTTCATCACCAGTCGCAAACCCATAATACCCAGACCGAAAAGGAAGGCCATAAATGGTGCGAGTGCGTATATTATTCCCTGGAAAATCGGCATAAATGAACCCATCCAGCTCAAGAATGATGAACCAGAAGAAGACCATTGGAATGCCTGTTGAGTCATGGTTTGGGCGCGAGTTACAGCAGCAGTACCACGAAATGAGCTTTCGAGTCCGTACATTGGCAGTTCCCTGAAATGAGGGTACATGACCAACATCAATTGGAAATCACGAATATCAGTGCCACTTATGTTGAAGAAATTCAGTACTTCCTGGGCTTTTCCTGAACCTGAGCATGGCGCACCACCGCAAGTGCGCCCGGATGCGGTATAAGAGCTGGCAAAAGCTGAGTCCAGGCTAGAAGCGTTCTGGGTAGCGAGTCCTTTAAGTTTCGTGTACGCGTCAGAACAGGTATAAAGTGAGCCCCCATTTGAAGATTCTTCAGTACTGGTAGACCAGCCGCTACGTACATTGTCGTAAATAACAACCCGCTGGAAGGAATCGTTCGAGGCTAGCCCTGATACACCTTGATTAGAGCGATACATTGAAGCAAAGGTTTTAGACCCACGAATAATATCGTTGCCTACGCAGTTCTTCACATAGTTTGAAACGCTTGCGTCCAGATCACCGTAAGCACCAGTTTGACCCGTCCAGCGCATTGGCGTTTTCAATGTGTCGTATAAAGTGGCCAGAGTGAAAAGGGGATCCAGAGACCCATACTCAGTCATGCTTGGGACAGAAAATGCCTGCTCCATCTTCTCGGTAGTTGCATACCCAACAGTAGACAGTACAGATGCGGCAACGGCTAATCCCGCTGGTACATTATCAACAGCACGAAACTTACCCGTTGTAACATCTTCAATGTTGGTGCGCATCGATACACTGAAAAACAGGTAATACATCACGACGGCCACACACATATGAGAAAGGGATAATGATTTCCCGGCTGATATAGCAGCAGCAAGCACGACACAAATTACACCAATGAGTGCTGAAATCCTAAACAAGGATCCGTAAGTGCCATCATTCAATAACATGGCAACGGAATTGAATATATTATAAATAAATTCAATGTTGCCAACAGTATATACGTTCCATTCACTCATATTAAGTTACCTTGTTAGAGCGAGCCATCAAGAGAACCTTCAGATTCATAATGAACCTGCGGAAGCGTTGTCATATAGTTGCTGAATGATTCAGGTATACGGGCCTCGCCACCATAACGGGATATCATGGCGTTATAGGAGACATACAGATTTTGCCTTGCCTTTTCGATTAGCTCTCCAGCATCCTTATAATAAACTGACGCCGATTTATCATTTTCCTGCTGGAGCCGTGCGCCGGTCGCAGCAGCCGTAAGCATTTCGCTGAGGTAGTTATAAGCAGCTGAATAGGCTATGACAGGAGATAGTTCACGTATATAGGAATAAGATGCGGCTAAATCATGACGTGCAATTTGAGTCGCTTTACTGGTAGCACCAGCTACGTTGTAGTAGTTTGCTTGCCGTAATTTAGCATCCCCAGGGTTTGAACCAGTTCTGGCCGAGCTCAAATATCCGTTATCGATAAAGAAGAGTGTGATATTGGCAGCGAGACCTTTAATTATTTTGGTCTGTTTTTTGGGATTCTCACAAGTACTAGTCTGACCTGAACAAGACCAGAAATCGAAACTATCATCACCATTTATAAAAGAATCCAGGACATTTGAAGTTGCGAGTGGAGCAATCCTAACCACACTCTTTTTAGCTGACCCATCTTTATCTGTACCCAACTGGCTACCGACGATGATGGTGCCGGTCATAGACATAATAAGTTCTTTTTGCTCATCTTCGGAGCCGATGAATTGATTACTAAAGCTACCATTCTGGAGCAAACACCACACAATGTTACCGTAATCGTCACATGCCTTTCTTTTCCCTGCCTCTTGTTTTTGTACGTCGGGTGCTTTACCACCACCCATATTGCCCCACATGGCTTTAAATTGGTCTGAGAGGCCATCAGAGGACAGCTGAGAAGATACAGCAGCCTTTGCACTGTCACCAAATGCAGAGGCAGTGTCGACTAACAACCCCTTCGCTAACTGACACGAATTTGCGGTCAGATCGTTCATCTGCTGGATGATTGCCTGCATTTTCGAAATAGCATTATCCAGAACGGCATCCATAGCGTTCAGGGCCAACTGGAAAGCTAGACCGGCAGCATTAGAAGCAATATTACGTAGCATCTGGACGAACTGATCAGCGTTGATGAACGAGAATGACCCGCCGAAAAGGTCTATCCCTCCACATCCTCCCGACGCAGAAGGGAGACTAATACTAATAGGTGTCAATGTACGGAGCTTATTACGTAGAACAAATCCGCCACCGGTATATCCATCACGTGTAACGCTCTGATAATCACCGGGAGCTGTAACATTCGACATAGAGCCGAACATACTGTCTAGCTGAGTACTAATGCTGGTGGCCTCGCATTGAAAAGCTGTCAACCCGGAGAGGCAGATAGAAATTGCAAGAATGTTTCTACGGAATACATTCTTTATATTATAGTTGCGCGAAATCTTCATTTTTCCCCCGGGTTATTAGCATTTGGGTTAGGTGTCGAACCGTAGCCAGCTTTAGCTTGTATATATTTGATAAACTCATCAGGTTGTTGAGTTAGGTCTTTAGGCATGTCATTCAGAATGTTTGAGTCGATATAGCCGGTATCGTTATATGGCAAGGTGCTCTTATATTGCTGGTCAGAAATGATCCCTGCATCGTGGGCAATAAGGACTGTTCTTGAAATTAACTGGTCTGCACTGATAGGCCCAAATGAGACAATGCGTGTTGTAGATGGCGGGATTGCCAGAGCTATCGCAGGTGCGTTTGATATTTGGAGCTTTGATGCCTGGCCAGAATCAGGCCTCCAGTCCGGGTAAATATTCCCTGGAAGAGGTTTACCATCAAGTGAAATTGGGATGACCTTCATGTCTGTCATGAAACTAAACGTATTCATAACAGAAGCTTGCTTTACGCATATGGAGCAGTTTTCCCCACGGAAGAAGAAAAACAATCCTGCTTTTGTCGCTACGTCTTTTATGACCGTTCTCGAATTGTTTTCAGCTTCATTCGATTGATCCATTGCCCCAAATGTTGAGGTTGAGCGGCGGCTATTCTCATCTATGAGGGGGTCGGTAGAAGTAACCAACCTAGCCATATCAGTAAAGCGGCTGGCTTTATCCAGCATAATGCGTTGGGCCAGAAAATATGCCCTAACGTTTTCTTGGGTAGGATTGTCGATGGCCTGGTTGCGTAGTTTCTGAATGTTTTCATTAAACCAGGCTACGGTGAACGGAGCCGGGCCGGGCTTTTCAGTTGCGGCAGGTTCTGGAGTCGACTCCATAGGTGTTTGAGCAACCTGTTTAGGCGTTTCTTGAGGCGGTAAAGTCGGCGGAGGAGGTAACTTCACTGGCTTTTTCTTCACTGGCTCAGGTGGCGATTTACGCCAGAACCAACCTTCCTCTTTTCCATTCAGAAATGCCTGACCACCAGCGAGGTCGTCACTGGTGGTCTGAGGGGATTGAGACGTTGGGGTGTTACCCTCATCCGCAAGAACTGAGGTAGAAAAAGCAAATCCCACTAGCAGGGGAATAATGATTTTAGTTAAAAATTGATATTTCATCGGAATTACCCTCGGAAATTATTCTTGCGATAGACTCCGTCCAGAAAAAGCTATTTTTTCCACTAAAGACCCTTGCACTTTCAAGTTGGCGAGTTAATGCATAATGCCTATATCTGACCTGTCCTATACGTTTGGCTACACTATCCGACTTAACACCAATTTCGGAGCAAGCCTCATCGAGAGTCATGCGTGTTCCATATTTACGCAACAGCTCATCAGTAACTATGTTCTTAGGGTCGTCGTTAACTAATACCGCAGGGATTTTGTGTGCTGGCATAAGCATTGCCCTGTTATGAGAACATTTAAGTGTCTTCATAAAACTCCCTTATCAGAAATACGGACGGCATTACGATTAGTTTGCCATATGGGTTAAAATAACAAGTTCAAAAATGGCAACGTTTTGACTGTAAAAATCAAAAGTAATTTTCATGTGCATCCGTTTTGTTTACATGATTTGAAATCAGCAAATACAAAAAAACCCAGTCCGAAGACTGGGTTTTTCTGTGTTAGCTAATTAAAAGAATTAGATGCTTTAAAGACCAAAGTTATCTTTAAAATGGCCTTGGTTCTTCCAGGATGAATTCTCCATCACACAGCATTCAAATACTGTATTCAGGCCGTCATCTGGAAATTTAAGGGCATCGTTGCCTATACGAATGATGTTACCGATGAGTTCACGGGCTAACTGAGAATTACGCAAGAAACGCGTAAAGAACTCATTGCTGATATGTTTGCCCAGGTTATAAGCAAATTCAAGCAACGTTGCATCGTTAGCAGTCAGCACCGCACCAGATTCAGATGCGTAATAAAAAACATTCTCTTGGCAACCGAGGTTTTTCATTGCGCGGAGAAACAACATTTCTCCTTCCATATCCATAAGGCGAAAAATTATATCAATATCAGATTCATCGTTTACGACAGCACCGACAGCATCATAAAGTACGGCAGCGGGAGCTTGTTCAAACTCATCACGTTCGTAATTCATCAACATACGGTTTTGTGCGTTATTAAAGCTATCAATATGATCTGATTTAGCAGTAGTTGAAGTATACATGAGTGACTCCTTAGAAATTTTCTACCAGACAGTTTGTTCTTTCATGAAGTCAGCCTCATTCGCTATAAAGCGTTTTGCTTCATTCATCGCCGCATCGAAATGTTTATTACCCAACTTACGTCCTAGATCAGTTATCTGTTCAACAAGAAGAGCACATTCAGGGTGAGTAAATCGTCCACCACCTTGGCAGTAAGTTAAACGAGTAACCAGCATTAATGCCTTCGACTCATTTTGTGTTACATGAAAGATGGTTTTCTGAGTTCCTATCCCTCGTTCGTTCAGAATATTAATGGTATCCATATCGGCGAGTAGTAACCTTAAGTCCTGCAAATCTCTATCGATTGAATGAGGTCGCAATGACATATCGCCAGACACAAAACCATAGATATCCTCGGTTTCAGAATGAAACATATATACCTCGATAAATTAAATGAATTAGAAGATACCCGGCTTACACCGCAATAGAGCATTAAATATCTGCTCACGAGCCTCAGAAGGATTTACTTGTTTTGCAATTCCTTCAATCCACTCATCAACCGGCAATCGGGTAAAATGATGGTCTGTATTGCGAATCCTGATTGCAATGACAGCCCAGTGAGCGAGAGCATACTGAATATAATGCTTATCGCCTTGTGCAACTTCACCGCGTATTCTGGCGGTGCGGTTGTTATACTCTATCAACGCGCAGCCACTCATACAGACTCCAGTTATTAATCTATATAGTTAAAAGACAATTCCATCATCAATCGCCGTCAGGCTTTCGATCTTTGAAATGTCGATGAAGTTAAATCGTCGTACATTGTTTGCAGTAATAATCCGACCGTCATTAAGCTGAATGATCTCACTTTCTTTATCAGAACGTGATGGCCATGAAGCGATAACAGAGTCTTCAGTAATTACATAATGCCGACTATTTGATATAAACAAAATGCATGGGATATCCATTAAATGAGACTCCAGACATTCAGTCTTTAAAGATTAAAATTCTGTAGTACCAATCCATACATCATTAATATATGCATCGGCCCCAAACTCAACACCACAAGGCTGTACTTTATCCAGGGTTTCGAACGTCCATCCTTCTTCAGGAGGCCATTGGAAAAGCAATGGCGCTCCATCCAAATATTTTATGGCGAGAACCCCATGACGAAGAGGTGCGAGGATATCTGTTTCACCGGGTCTCACTTTAACCCAATAATGAATCATGATGTCACCTTTATTGATT
This sequence comes from Citrobacter sp. W9, assembly GCF_026719375.1. NCBI lineage: Bacteria > Pseudomonadati > Pseudomonadota > Gammaproteobacteria > Enterobacterales > Enterobacteriaceae > Citrobacter > Citrobacter sp. W9. The sequence continues at coordinate 15,805 of NZ_JAPPTE010000025.1, forward strand.
TACCCGAGGAATGAATTGGGTTTGGGTGGTTATATCAGACATGAGTTCATAAATCTTGTATGGCCACCAATTTGAATCCATATCACGGAAGAAATGAACCTCAGTGATATCGGGACACATCGGATGCCATAGGTTAAAAACCATAAGTTCAGATGCCTCAACCTCAATGAACTGATTGATTGAGGTTTTCCTGAACTCATTCGTGGAAATAAACCCTATTAGATCCTCCAATTGATTAAGCAATAAACCCGCTTGTAGCAGTTCAGAGGAACTATCGAAGTCATGTTTTAAAATATTCATGTTAGTCTCCAGCGTGGCACGAAAAAAACGCTGACCGAAGTCAGCGTTTGTATTATTACAGAGGTTTATTCTTAAGCGGCTTCGCAGCCTCTTTAGGATAAGTGTGATAAAACGCTTTTCTGTATTTTTCGTATCCAATACGTTGGGATGCAACATGTTCCATATTAGTGGGAGCAGTAAAGTGATGACACGCAATCAGTCTTGCTTGTTTTGCCAATTCACTTGACCACTCGTGCAGGATTTCCATCCGGGTTTCGAATGGATCAAGACCCGCTATTTTGCAGCAACTCGTAAATGAACATAAGTCTTCCTGATTTTCTTCCGAACAAATCCAGAGGATTTCATCCACACGCTGCTCACCAGTACTACGGTATGCAGTCATGATATATATACTATCCCGAATTATTTCGTAAGCCATCTTTGATGAAAAACGAAGTTCATAATTATGTTCTGAATCGGCTGATATCAGATCATATTCACTTTCAGTGGCATCGAAAATACTCATGAATGAGAGTTGATTTTCGTGAACCACTTTAGATTTTGCGGTTGCAGACATAATGATCACCTTTAAAATAAATTAAATTAATTTAGAAAGCTAAAACGGAAATTAAAATACAGATTAAGACATGAGAGCTTTACGGGTTACTTCAAAGAGTTTGCTACGTAAGGCAGAAACAGAACCGACAGAAACACCGGTATCACCAAAAAGACTTTTCATCATGCGGTCACTGGCATCACCGAAACCGATGCCAATAACGATGATGTCATCATCTTTAGCGCTTTGTATCATCGCTCGCGCAGAAGCCATATCATCAGGCTGGCCATCAGTTGCTATAACCAATACATGGCGATCCGCTTTAGCTGACGTCAGGTCTGCAAGTGCAGGCCATAACGATTCGCAAAGAGGAGTACAGCCTTGCGTACCAATACCAAACTGATGAGTTCCTATAGCTGTCCGTAAAGTTTGCTCCCGTCCTTTTAACAGACCTACGCTATTATGTGCGGCGTGTGGGAAATGGTATGCCGAGGTAGTTACCCCCTGAATACCATCGAGCGCATACAACATTGATACAACAGCGGCTTCAGCCTCTTTAACCGACCGGCTCATTGACCCGCTAGAGTCCAGCAGGATAGTAAAAGCAGAACTGACATCTACTGCCTTGGACTTATGTTTAAAAAGACGCGTATTGCCCAGCATGGCACTGGTAACCAGTCGAGAATCAAGCTTACGACCAGTTTCACGATGTGTTCTTCTCACCGCTCTTACACCCTGTAACAACCCATGAAGTGATTGGCGTAACCCGGTAGCCATCTGCACCCCTAAACTTACGGATGCATTACCGGTATCGTGCCGCTTCGCAGGTGCTACTGAATATGGAGTAGGTGAAACGATACGTTGATGCGGGGGTACTTTGTCTTTGATTAACTGATTGAGCTTATCTGAAGTGTTCTGTCCAGTACGGCCAAGGTCATTCGATGTGGTTCCTTCGAAAGGGTCTTTACCGCCCTGGGACATGTTAACGACAGAAGCTTCACCCGAAGCATTTGAGCCCGGTTGGGAAGCTCCGGCTTTGTTGTCACCAGAGTCGGAAGCAGGAGTATTACGATTAGCTGACGTTGACGATGAGTTATCGTTTTCATCATCGCTATCGTTTTGCCCATGTTCTTTATCTGGTGCGCCACCGGTATTACCATCAGGATCTGAAGAAGGCCCATTCTGACCGGCTGACGATGACGGCGAGCCGCCATTACCGCCTGAACTTACAGTCTGGACATCCCCATTTTTGTCAGAACTGTCGGATGACTGGCCCGGCTCTGACGAACTGTCATCGCCTTTGCTGTCACCATAATCAGCGCCCTGATTATCATCCTGCGGAGGTTCTTCTTGCTCATTAGTTTCGTTAAATGCATCTACTGCGAGGTCATATAACCGACATGCAACTTCAAACACCTTTTTAATCGAGGTTGCTTGTACTGCTTCAGCCATAACCGTCATAGCTTTGTCGTACAGCTCCAGCCCGAAGATGCGTTCAAAGTCTTCACGCACTTGCTTTGTTGGGATAGTTAAACCGTTGAAGCGGTTCAAACCACAAGTAAGCAGGGTATCCAGAAATACCGATGAAGCTTTATCACAGGATTCCGCTTCTTCACTGAACAAAAAATGATTCAGTGAATTGAGATACTTCAATGTACCTGGATAGCGACAACTCATCGCACGTTCAATGCGCAAATCTTCGCAAAGATTGACCAGGTGTCTAAGTACCTCAACGTTGTATTTATCCGACTCCATATGCTCTTGAATGAATATCTTAAGATCACCAAAATCAGTGAAACGGATATGTGCTGCTTCATGTACGGCATACCCTAATAACGGATTTGCCAACATTTCAGCGTCCTTGAAGAATGGAAGGTTAATAAGAAAACCAGCACCAGTCTCCGTAGCATATGCTTCATTGCCGCCAACAGAAACATTAAGACCAATCTGAGAGCTTAATGCACGTGCGACAATAGGAAGGGAATTATAAATACCCATATATACCTCACAATAAATTTAAATAGATTAATTAGAAAAAAGGCCCGGAGTGGGCCTTTTATTTTTAAAACACCATTATTGTTTCGTCATCATCGAGTGAAGACGAAATTACAATTTCAGGCTCTTTTCCATCAATGACTTTTTCAGAATCCAAACCCGAAATAAGAGCTGAGTCTGGCAGAGAGCGGGGTACAATCGAATCACCGCCCAAAAATGAATCATCATCGACTATAACCGCACTAAACGCCGGTATTACAGCGTCATTAACAATTCCATGCTCCTGGGTATCGGACAAGTCGTTAACGTCAGTATCAGCCGACGTATTAACCGGTTCGATTGCCAAAGACGTATCAGCTGAACCATTGATTTCTACCAGAACAGATGGGGCTTCAGCGAGTGAATCAACGCTTTGCAATCCGATCGGATCTTCTACTACCACAGCAGATGCAAACGCATCTGTATGCGGAGGAGGAAGCGTTTCTACCTGAACCTGAGTTGCCGAAATGGCCGCTAAAGTCATGGCATCATCATCTCCAATAAGGTTCATTGAAAGTGATGGGTCAATCGCATCGTTACCATCTGTAGTACTGGCTGATGACAGCAGTTCTACAAACTGTTTTGCATGAATTGGGTCGCGTAGGTTATTGAGGAGAGAGAGAATGTCGTTATAAGGTTTGCCCGTCACTTTGCCGGTTAGCGGAATGTCTTTCATTACCTGATTAACATAGTCGCTAAGAGACTGGACGCTTGGTGCGATGAAAGCTAGGGAAGCGAGTTTATCGCCGCAGCGGCGTAAAGGATTTAGTGTGTGCTGAGAAAACGCATCGGGGTTCCTGTTTTTAAGGAAACCTTCAACAACATCAGCCACATCCTCATAAACTTCATCCGCTAAACTTTTAACTTGCCCAGTTAAACCATCCTGAATGACACTGTTACCATAAGGTGTGATATGAATCGCAGTAAAGCCAAATTGTATCTGGCTATCCATATAAGACAAATCGATCGCAGCATCACGCAAAAGTATAGAGCGATACTTTTCTTCAAAAGAATTAATCCAGCTATTAAAATCAGCTTTCATAAATTCCTTTTTGTAATCGTAAAACTCGCCCTTAAGTACATTCAGTTTACCAATTAAATCATTAACCTTGTCGGCTGGAATTGCATAGCCTCCCATAAATTTAATACCCGCTTCAAGACATAAAGCGTGAGCTGAATTCTTCTTGCGGGTAAATGGATTGATGAGTTGTGGGTCAATGATTTTCTTGCTACCTAATGAAACAAGTACATCAGGTGGCAAATCAGCACTGTTACCAAGATCTTCTCTTTTCAGCTTACGACGACCACTAATACTGGTGATATCAGAAAGAGAAACGAGAATAAGTTGTTCCAGAACCTGAGTGGCATTGGATTTGATAGTCATGACATACCTCATTAATTTAAAATTGATTTAAAAAGAATTAAAAAACCCCAAGCGGGGTTTTATTTAAGTGCTTCAGAACCGAATACAGCTTCAACGATGAGATGCAAAGATTTTTTATCATCTGCTGATGCACGATTACCAATCTGATAATCGAAAGCTGTTAATAATGCACGTGGCATCTTTGCAGCTTTCATCATTGAGTAGCGGTCAAGCCAGGCCACCAGCGAACGAGTTGAACACGTTACTGATAAACGAGTGTCGGGAAGAACACCGTCCGGGAGTTTTGCACTGTTAGTATTGACACTAGTGTCAATTTCACCGGTGATATTCTTGCCTACAAAAAGACCGCGAATCATATTCGCAACGTCAACAAATTTCTCCGCGACTTTGGTGTCGGGGATATATTTGGTAATCAATTTAGTCTCGGTTTCTTTTGGCATATAGTCAGCAGTGATAAACATATAGCGGTCAAGGTTGGCCACATTTAATGTTTTCACACCGCCATAAACGCCAGTAAAATCGCCCTGACCAATTGAGTTAGCCGTTGCAACAAATCTGAAGTTCGGGTGCTGTTTAATTACCTCGTTGGTTTCAGGAATAACTAAATTCCCTCCTTCGAGGATGGCGTTAAAGGCATTGGCACAGGATGGGTCTAATTGATCGTACTCATCGAGTAGGAAAATCAGTCCATACTTGTACGCCAGCGTCAGTGGGCCATGAACAAAAACAGTCTTGGTATCACCGGTCAGTTCATTACACTGAAGCCGGAGACCGCCAATGAGATTGTTAATATCCAGGTCTTGTGAAGCTGTAGTTTTCATGACAGGCCAGTTAAGTCTTGCTGCTACTTGTTCGACAACACTGGTTTTGCCACAACCTGTTGGGCCAGAGATCCACAGAGACTGATTTTGTGGATAGTTAATCCACATCAGTACAGATGAACGCAAATACGCTTCAAAAACATAGTCGTCATTCTGTTTAGGCACGAATGCACTAAATGGATTGGCTGAGTCAAATCCCTGGAACGGTTTAACTTTATCCATCTGATGATCTGGAACAACAATACCAAATACAGAAGGGTGGACAGGTGTAGAGCGCGCCATGATTTCAACAGACAGGTTTGCGAAATTAGTAGTCATGATATACCTCATTAAATTAGATAGATTTAAAAATTAAAAATTAATTAAGAAGAATGATGTTATGCAGCAATATCAGCACGTACTAAATCGACATGCTTATAATTGCGGCTAACACTGCCACTGTTATCAACACTGGTAACCTTTGGTGCATACGTTACATAAGAAACGATGCCTCTGGCTCTCAATGCAGAGACCAGAACAGGCATAAAATAGGTTTTGGCATAAACAAGTACACCATCAGCCTTATATTTATTACAGAGTGATGTAGCGATTTCAGCAAATTCTTTAGCTTTATCGGTCATAACATCTTCTGAAGGACAGGTATTAAAGGTCAACAGTTCACGTAATGCGTGTGATACTTGCTGATCGACATCAATAACGCCCATTTCCCGTTGTTCTGGGGATGCAAGATATGCAGTCATATTTACAAGAAACATGATCAGACTCCTCATTTAAAAAGATTAGTGAATTAGATGAATTAGGCCTTGCATGAAGGCTGAAGTTAGGTACTAGTTTCAGTTTGGGAGTGACTGAGGCACTTGTTGTTGTCTACGTGACAACAAAACACCTTTTTCGACGGACAAAAAAGCCTGCCGCTTATGAGAGCCGCAGGCTATCGAATTTGTTTAGGCGAAAGAAATCCTTGTGAATACCAGGAGGTATTCAGGAGTGGCTTGAGCGCCGAATTTAGAAGGTGTTTAAAGGCAGTTGCCTGAAGTTAAGCGGACTAAGCCGCTATTTAAAGATAATAAAGGATGTGTAATTGGTCAAGCAAAAAAAAAGCCCAGTTTTAAACTGGGCTCAATAATTAAAAAACAACGTATTGTTGGGCTGAGTCTGTCTCTTCTGCACCAGGAGATACCAGTACGGAAGTGTCATCCAAAGGAATGTAGACAGTATCAGTCAGAGTTGATTTATATTCATAGGTACTTAACGAATTTCGTACCGATGACTGACCGTAACATTCTGGATGATGTTTGGGGTCAATAGATAATTTATCGCAGATTCGTTTGTAGCTCGGTTTTTCCGGTACGCGAGACTGAAGAAAACGAAAGCCAAAGCCATCGATTCTAACCAGCTCGTTATAGGAAAAGCCAATAGAAGCACCTAGACCCTGGATCAATAAATTGACCGCGTTCTGGTATTCTTCGAACTGCTTTTTCTTTAAAGCCAACTCTTTCTCCATCTGCTGCAATGTTCCAACTTGTCTGGCTATGTCTACCACACGAGCTTCGAGGTCGTCTGGAAGCTTAAAGCCTTGTGTCTGAGACATGATTTCAGGGTCAGAGATAAGCAAAATATCTTTTTCCTTATCAAACGGTAGAGCTGTTTTTGTCTGAACCTTATTCCAGAAGTATTCGCAGGCAACCTGGACTCGATAAAACGCTTTCTTCGAAGGCATAATTTTAAAGACCTTGGTCTGGTCAGTGGCCGACCAAAACACAAGATACGCCTGGGGTGCGCCTGTTGTCAGCAGCTGGTGCTGAACTTGCCAGTAGTAATAACGGAATTCTGGCGATTTGGTTTCAAGCTGAAGAATAGAAAGATGTTTGCTCTCGCAAAGATTCTTTATCTCAAGGATTGAACCATCGTCGAACTGCCCATCCAGCGAAGCAATCATGTAAGGATACTTTTTGTTCCTTACACAGAAAGGCAGGGCGATTTGTCCAATCTCTTTTTCGCAGTAACTTCTGGCAAGTGCTTCAAGCTTTTTACCAGCATCAACCTGTTTAATGACAGAAAGGTCTTCTGCCTTAATCAGGCCAGCGTATTGCAAATAGAGTTCGTAGGGCGTTTTAGTTGCACCAGCCTCCTCTAACAGAATAGGGGAGCATGTTGCTGTCACACCAGTTTTACGCCATTCGAGCCATTCCTTTGAGCCCTGCACAACATCAACGACTTCATAAATGTCAGACATAATGATCACCTTAAGATAAATTTAGAAAGTTAAACCGGCAGTTTCCTGCCGGATAAGTTAAGCGGCCAGAAGATCTTCAATAAGACCTTCTACCATTTCTTTTAGAGGGGGAAATGTCACATTGTTGAGAGCGGCATTGAGCCTCACAAAATCAGATGTATTAACAGCCTCAAGATATAACTTGTGTATTTCCATTGATTCGGCTTGGACTTCACCGACCCATTTGGCCGCGTCGGTTTTAAACTCACCCTTACCCATTTTTTCGATGAAGTTAAGTACTTGAGTAAAATCGAAGCTACCTACTGCGTTAGTTAAATGATTTTTGAGAAGTGACCGACGGGATTTTTCTAAAGATAAGCGAGCGAATGCCAGCTCACTTTCATTCAGATCGAAACTGCTTTTTGCATCGTTTAAAATAGTTTCGTATCCAAGCGTCTTTTCTGCCCGGCTTACTAACTTTTTAATTCTGCGTTCAGCCCATTTTCTGACCCCGGGATGCTCAGACATTTCTTCATTGGACTGCCCATTGGTTTCTCCGGGTGGAGGGAGAATATCATCAGCCGAACCATTTACGTCAGCTGGAGGTGTATTTCCCTCAGCCGTATCGTAAACATCGGTTGGTGTATTGCTCTTGATGTCCTGCTGCTCGGTTGAATCAGGTTCTTCAGGGAGCTTATTAAACTCACCTTCAATAACTTTATCATCAGACTTTGCAGTTCGGATTGTAGTATCCGTATTACCAGCCGTCCTGGCTTCTTGTCTAACCTCCATTTCAGCTTCAGCAGCTGCGACGGGTATTGTTGCTGTACGGAAACCTTCACCACCAGCAGTGTTCAGATATTCAATCATTGAACTCAGGCGAGTACGGTTACCAGGAATTAAGTGTATGGTCTGCTTAATAGCTGACTTGAGCACCATCTTCCAAGGGAACTGAGTCCACGGTGAATACTGCCGTTTCTCCACTTTTGCCCAAGATTCGGATTTCGCCCGAGATTGAGCTAAATCCTGAAGGTCAATGAAAAATACCAGATGACGTCCATCCTTCATTAAATAGTCGACATAAGCCCCCCTGAACATGCCTCGATCTCCTAAAGCACCCTGATCGGTGTTTGTGAGAACGAGTCCCCCTTTATAAGCAAAGGGGTCAAATTCGTGGTCTGGGCTGGAACGACGACCATTGGTTTTAAATGAGTCCTTTTCAAAAACTAATTCAGCCACAATGTCTTCGCATAAACCTTCATCGGTGGCCATCCTGCTGAGCCCAATATAGGACACGTCAAGAATGACACGACCATCGCGTGGAACCAGGTAAGCCTGCTTCTGCGCCGGGTCAAGAGTAAGGCCGCTACTTGCAAGCTGAAGGAATGCTGTTTCGAAGGACTTTGGATTATTAACTGCTATGTCAGCCAAGTAGTTATTATTGTTGACAATATGTTTTGCAAAAACGCATTCACGTTCGAATGAGATGTGAGGTGAACTGGAACCTGCGGATGCAAACATCTTTTCGAGCGACAACATATGTCGAGCAATGCTGTCTATCTTAACGACAATATCGGTGTTCCCTTTATTGTTGTTTGAGAATGAACCAGAACTACGTGATTTATTTGAGTACATATATACCTCATTAAATTAAATAAATTATAAGATTAAAAAAGAAGAAGGTTGCTGAGGAATCAGCAACCAGTCATATCAACCGCGAACTGATGAATATGCGTTAGTTAAAGTTACTTGCCCGGAGGAGCTTAATTTTTCATTAAGTTTCATACGAGCTACAATAACGGCTGCTGTCGAATTATCGGCTGGCAGATTTGTCCAGGCTTGCATGTTGACAGGGTGCTTAGAGGTTGCGGCTTGCGGACGTGATGTCTGCACGGCTCTATTCTTAGCATCCAGCTTCGGCGAAGCTTCTGGTATCTTCTCTACTGAATTTTTATTGTTGTCTGGTGATACAGACTCTTTTCCAGGGTGCAGCTGCTTTTGCTCGGCATATACTGTTCTCCATTTTTCAGAAGCAGTTCTTACCTCTTCATCAGACATTTTCTGCCACTTCATATCGTCCTTAAGTTTTTGCGCTACTTGAGGGGATAGCGAAGTGACGGTTGATGTAGATGGTGGCTTTACAGTTTCATTTGCACGGGTATCTATTGATTGACCAGTCTGAATGATTCGAGCCATGAAAACATGAAACTCAGTCCTCATTTGGTCAATACCATGTTTTGTATAACGGAATGATCGAGCTAATGCTTCGATATACAGTTCGGTATTCATTTGAATATTATCGCATAGAAAATCCGCGACTTTACCAAATGCTTTTATCGAATAGAACTCGGTCTGAGACTTGCCGCTAATGGACATGTCACAGCGCAAACGGAAATAAATATATGAATCTGCATTGTTAGATGCAGGCACATATTTAGGTTCTATCGCAACAATACCCTTTGCTCTGGATTGCATAGTTTATACCTCATAAATTTTTAAATTAAAAAAGTTAAAATGATTTAGTGCTATAGGCACAAAAATTAGAAAGATTTGTGAAGCATCCAGTTAGAGTGCTGGACTCACTGTATCCTCAACAAGAGGAAAAACACCTTTTTCGACGGCGCAGAAAACACGATGCATGATGCACCGTGTGTCGAATTCTATGGGCGTAGGGAAGCCGTGCGAATGAACTTATTCATTCAGGGATGGCGCGTTGCCGAAATAAAGAGTGTTAAAAGAAGTTAAGCGGGATGCCCGCGATATAAGATTATGATACGACGTTTGGTTGGTCAATCCAGAAAAGAAAAAAACCCAGCTTTCGCTGGGTTTTTATAGGGAGGTTTAGCATAACAAGCGTTCCAGACGCTTCCATGTTTGGATTGCCATGTCGGTTGAAGCATCTGATATCTCTTTATAGAGATCAGTATTTCGCCGTTCATAGTAACCTGGAAAGGTGAGCCTATGCAGGCAATCATCTAACTTTGAAAGATCTCCAAAGTCGTGAGCGCCTACATTGATTTTTGCTCTGATTGCCAGTATATCTCCCTCTATTTTCATGAGCTCAATGAGCTCATGCATTTCGAAGAAAATATTAGACTGATAACGACCAGCATGTTCTTCGCATTCGATGCTATCGCATACGTCACATACTTCAGCGTTACAGGAATGATAACCGCAGTGATTACACGTATAAGAGAATCTCTGGTTTATTGCCCCTGCAACACAGTCTTCATAAATCCGATGTCGGCAGTCTTTCCCACAATTTTCACACTCTGCAATCATTGTGTAATCATCCAGTTCCATACCACCCGGCTCAATGCTACTACCATAGACAATTGTCATAATATACCTCATATATTTAAAAGATTAAAAAGTTAAGGCTTATAGCCTGAATTAAGAATATTTTAGCTTTCGGCGAGTACTTGCATAACCCAAATGCCGCGACGTTTTTCGTTAAGGAGAGTACGATACCCTGTAACCTTACCGCTTTCGTCAAACACTTGTGCTTTGTCGGTTCTTACTTCAGACTCTTTCCAGACTGAAACAATATCACCAACTTGTGCTCCACAAGTCTCAACAGCATTTTTGAGCCCAACAGCCCAAATTTCATGGTCTTTCCCACCACTACGTATTGTGACTAAATACGATTTATCGTTATTAGGATCGTGTTTCCAGTTTTCGAGACCGTGGTAAACAAGCTTTCCTTCAAAACGATGGTTTGCATATTTGGCTTTGTCATTATTTGACCCAGCCCGAGAAACACCTTCAACCATGTTTCCATTAGTTGCTTCATTAGATTTTTTCCCAGACTTGGTAAAGAATGAATTATAAATAACGAGTAAAGCAACAACTACACATACAGTCGCGGTAACAAAACCGAGACCAGTGAACAGTAAACCGCGTTCCGTTATAAAAATTGCCAGCCAGATTGGGCCAAGGAATCTGATATATTCGGCACGGTAATACACAGCACCAAAAAATACGATACCTGCCATTAATGAGATTGGGTCAGACATAGATCACCTATAAATTTAGAATGCGAAAATTTAGCTACCTAAAAGGTAAACTAAACGGATGTACACAAAACTGCACATCTGTTGATTCGCTGGAGTTAAAAGGATTAACAATTTTTTTTGTTTGGGATTGAGAACCAAAATACCCGTTTGGGTAAGCAAAGAGACATGTCAGGTTTAACCTAAACACATCAGAGATGCTCGGGCCTGTAGAAGGCGTAGTTAACCCGGGAGGAGGTCATCCGGTGGGCGCTGGTTGAGCGCGAAATTAACTAGGAAGTTGTGCTGATGTCCGTCAGCTCGGTTCTTATTCATTTAAGCATATTGGTTTAATTTTTCAAGTCGGTTTTTCATGGTCATATTGCAGCCATTTTTCAATGACAACTATCCTGAGTTTTGGCCTAATCAATTGGCATACAAATTAACTCCGAGGTTCTGTTATGGCTAAAGCACCGGTACAAACCGTAAAACAAGCTAAAAAGAGTGGGGCTCAGGATAACCGAACCCCTAACTCTCGTGTCGAATATTCCAATCCTGAAGCTGTCGTGAAATTTACTCTTCACACCCAGGAAGGTATTCGGGTACAGTCCCGTAATTTTAACATTATCTCCCAGGCTCTCTTCAATCTGACCAATAACAGCCGAGCCCTTGAACGGCTTGGCACTAAATACAGTGGTGCGATTGAACGTACACTGAAGGCGGTTAACGAAGTAATCGACATGCCTGAGAAAGAACTGGAAAATAACATTGCTATTCTGAACCGTGCGGTAAAAGAAGAAGAACGCAGCAGCCTCAATGAAGTCGGGTATACCCATCCAAAAGAACATGAGGTTCGCATCAGAACGCCGCAAGCGCTGCGGGTTATCCGCATTATTCAGAACTTTGATAAATTGCACCAGATCATCGATACCCTCTGGTTAAATAACTGTTTTAATCAGGATGAGGTCGAGGAGTTTAAGTCTCGTCTTCATAATCTCATTCGTGATCTGGCAGCATCACTCAAACGTCACGCGCAGGCATCTGCTGATGAGCTTAATCAGGCCAATGGCCGGGCCGCTGAAAAAGAATTGGCTGGAAGCACTGAGACAGAACCTACCCAGGTAGACCAGGAAACAAAGGTGTTGCAGGATGCCAGTAATGAAGCGAATGATGATCAGAATGAGGCCATTAAACGGCAGGCTTAATTCAACGAAAAACAGAAATTAAAAACCCTGCATTGCAGGGTTTTTTTATTACATTGTGCGGCAACAATCTACCCACTGGAAAATCATGTAGGTGCTGTCCTGGCCTTTACCGGTTGGATAACGGAAAGGCCCACCTTGCCATTGGTATGGGGACTCACCGACCTCATGACTGTTTTTTGTCTCCGGGGTAGGGTAGAACATATTCAATTTGTACTGTTGCTTTGGCAACGTTGGGTAAATCTTGGAGCGACAAACAGTATCGTTTCCCATCGAACGGTAGGCCAGTCCACGACGATGTTCTGCGGCCAGCATACGGATCCCGACCAGGCTGGTTGTTCTGGGGGCATCCATACTCCGTACCGATCCAGTTAAAGGATACTGCCCACCCCAGGAACCGGCACACCACCAAAGTGAGTCTATTGGCTGTTTACCTGCAAATTGTGCCGCTGCTTCACCGGCGCAAGCCTGCATTGCTATCACGTTAGCCACAGCTGCTGATTCCGGGTTCTGGAAGAATGCCAGCATCGTATTATTCCAGGTCGGGTCAATCTCCGTGAAATTAATGATATCAAAATCGCTGTATGGGTCGGCATTACATTGACCGGGTAGATACATATCCAACATTCTTAATAACGGCATAGCATACATATGTGCGTTGTAGAAACTTATTGAGAAACGCTCCCGCTGTTCCTCGGCTGCTCCATCGGTCTGCGGGCCAAACTGCAAATCATTACCAAGGTCGAGTGTTACCCCTCCTAGGGATGACATGCACCCGGGTGTTCTCGTTAACTCGATGAGCTTTCTCGGTTCCCACATCGCGGTCAATACACCCGGGTGATAGACGTTCAATCCATCCTTACAGGCACATACTGTCCCTGATGCTGCATTGTCAGGTGCAGTACCTGTCATCGACAGATTAATACCGGCAAGCTTTATCGGGAAAATACAGTTCCAGCAAACATCCGTAATGAGTTTCGCTGATAAGACTTGGTTATCATGACAGACCTTGTTCTGTACGGGTGATGAAACGTCAGCCGCAAAAACCGGCATAGTAAAAGCCAGACATGCGAGCACCAGGGTCTTGGGTGATTTCAGAACTGAGAGAATTTTTTTCATTTCAGCTCCTCAAAATCTTTGCGTGAATATTCATCATTAATGAATCGCTTACTGTCGGCTGTCACAACGCTGGGCACGTTTATCAAACCATAATGTTCGGCCATGCCTGGCTGAATCATGTATAGCCTTGCGAAGCCACCGTATTCTTTCTTGGTGTCACGGAAGGTCTGCCAGCCATCACCATACACGTTTGTCGTGACCAGTATTGGCGTGAGGGAGGCTGGTGTATGTTCAAACTGATACCTGGCGAACTGGCGTTGCCATTCTTCACGTGCATCGAAAAAGATTAGCTTGATGGTAAATGGCATCACAGTTAGCGGGTTAAATCGCCCCCGTTTTGCAACGATATCGCCGTTAGGTGAAGTAATGTTTTGAGGGATAATGACCGTCGGATCGATGGTTCTGGTAGCTCGCTTTGTCGCTTCCGGGAATTCCTGGAAAACCTGGCGGGGCCAGTAGTTATCAATGGCCTTTTTCTTCATGCCATCAAAATCGAGTTTAGCGACACTCTCCTGTAGTTCATCAATAAGGTTCTTCTCTACGACCCCAACAGCGGGCCCGGCCACACCAAGGTCGCCGGTCTTGTCTTTCAGGTACGCGATGTCATAGATGCCTGTCACCCTGGCCACCAGCTCACCATCTTTTTCATGGATAATGGTCGGTACAGAACTAACGTTGTAGTTTTTGAATACAGTTGGATCGAGGTTTACGGCCAGAGAAGACTTGGAGTCGAAGGAAAGTTTCTGCCAGTGGGTAAGTTCATCAAGCAGGTTCTTTTTATCTTTTGCCCCCTGGACAACCAGAGCGATATCCGTGCGTCCATCGTATAACTTGAGAATGTCGGTGATTTCAGCATCGCTGAGAGACGCGGAGACGAGAATATAAATAAAATCACCGGCTGGCTTATTTTGTTTCTCGTTAGTCATATCAGACTTTGCTAACGCTCCTCTTACCGCATCATCGACTAGTTCATCTGTATTTTTATACTCGGGCATTTCACCCATCATTTTTCGATTATCTTTAACCGTGTCAGTAGCGCGGTCGGCAGTGGCATTTTGATTATCACGAGCCGCTTTTATGAGACTGTCAATATCTTTCATTTCAGTTGCAGATAATTGACGCTTAGCTTTTTGAATGTCAGTGACTGAGTAGTTATTAGCCGGTCTTGTCGGAATATTATCTAAGTTGGATACCGGTCTTGACGGCAGATCACTTAAATAGATACCAGTGTTTTCGGCCCAGACTGGAGTGAAAACAACAGCGGTTACAAATGCCAATATCGAAAGTCGAAAAGGTGTTTTTTTTACCATAATGGATACGCTCGGCCTATAATTTGTGACTCGTCTAATGATCCCCAGTACCTGGAATCAAAACTGTATCTGGTGCGCCCCATCATCCACAGGCGACCATTCGGTACGACACCACTACGCGTTAGCTCCTGTTCGGTATGGCCAGATTCTGCTGCTAATGCCAGTCCCTCACCGACCATAGAGCCGTTAATTGCAGTCTCTTCGGGATCAACGGAGACTGTGTCTCCCGCAATGCCATCAACAATTTTCAGCCCTTTGCCATATGGTTGCATTAGCTCAGAATGAAAGGCGTAAATTTTCCCTTTGACGATTGATTTGTCCATTTTATCGACGAGATATATTCGGTACGGAGGAAGACATTGGTTATTTTGTGGATCGATACCAATCTCATACCGGTTAAGCACGTATAGCGTCAGCGGTGCGGTTAAGAAAATAACAACGATGCTGAAAACAATATGTTGCCTCCAGCTTCGCTTTTTACGAAATATTAAGCTCCATACTGATTTGGGTGTATTCATTCGCCCACCGCTATTGCTGAGTGTTGATGGTCTGGGGGATCTTGAGCCCCGTAGGGTAGCTATAAAGGGCTGAGGCATTGAGCACAAGATACCCCGCCTCTGACAGTTTCTCAGCGCGGGCTAATACCAGCCTTGACTGGGCTTCACCTAACGGTTGACCTTTATCGTCCATAAAGTTGATGACTGCAACATAGTCATAGGGCGAGGCTGGTGGGAATAACCGCCCAAAAAGGGCGGCTCCGATGAAACCAAAAAGCAGCGCAATTGCAGCGGTTTTAATCATGCGGCTAACCCCCGCTCAACCAGAATTTCGTTGATAGCCTCTTCGGTATTGATCCCCCGGGACTTTCTGTCTTTGATCGCGGCAACGTCTTTCGGGTCAGTCGAATAGAGAAGTAAGCTGAATGGGTCAACCACAAGTCTGCAAATACCCTGGCCCGCTTTAGAAATGACAAAGATTTCTGAGTAGACACCTTTCGTGGAACGAACGGTTTTAAGGAACCGGTAACCAGCCTCGTCCAGCGCCAGACGTTTATTTGCTTCAGCTTCGTTCACTGCGGATTCACTTTGCCCCAGCAAGAGCATAAAGGCTGAGTTATCTGCGATCGATTTCCCGATACTATCTTTGTAAATATCGTTGATAGACTGGGTGATGGTAATTGCAGCTCCGTTATATTTACGGAACCGGCGATAACCTTTCTCGATGAACGCCCCGATATTTCCTGATAACAATGCCCAGGCCTCATCGATAATGACCAGCTTCATCTGGCTACGGTCGCCCATGAACATGTCCTGCTGGATTTGATAAATCAGCTGAAGGAGGACAACCTGTTTAAGGTGTTCTGAACTTTCCAGTCGGGAAAGTTCAAGTACAGTGAACGGATTTTTGAAGTCGATATTGTTCTTACCAACAAAGTACTTCCCGTACTGGCCCGCACTCGTGAACGGATAGAGCTGATGGCCAATACGTTTAATGTCTTTATCTTCATCTTTCAGCAGTGAATCAGCAACCATATCAACGGTGGTCAGCTTCTTGTGTACACGGACAAGATCAGCTACATGTTGTTTAAGTCGAGACTCTTCGAATGAATTCAGACCTTCTTTAGGAGCTGCCATCACCGATAACAATCCGATGATCAGATCTTCTTCACCGCCACTGGAGTCATCATCTTCAGACTCACCGAAATAGTCTTCGATCAGTTCGAAGAAGTTAAGACATGGCCTGGTTTTGGGATTGAAGTCGAGATAATCGCCCTGGTAGGTCTCACAGATATTTTTGTACGAGTCACCTACATCAATACACCAGACTTTAGCCCCGAGGCTTCTGTAGGCGGTGATAATGTAGTTTGTCAGGAATGACTTACCCGACCCCGACTCAGCTGCGATACAGGCGTTATAGTTAGTATCAGAATCAAACAAGTCCAGTGATTGGATCTGGCCAGAGCGCGATGTCAGCATTAAGGCGGGTTTGTCTGTACCTTGCCAATCTGCATAGAGAGGTGAAAGTACCATCGCTTCACTGAGTGCCATTGTTCGATATCGGCCAATGGACTTTTCTGCTGATGCTTCGTTAAACATTGGCAGAGCTGACAGGAAAATTGGCGCAACATAGTAGGTATCTGGGATCATCTTAAACTGATAGGTGTTCAGATAACTTGCAGCTTCCTGAGCAGCGCGTAACACGCCATCTTTTGAGTTAGAGAAGATTGATACCGTAAATTTGGCTTTGCAAATTGGGTCGTTGTTATCAACTTTTTCGCTAAGAAGATCGAAGCCCTCACGCAAGTTTATGAGTGATGGAACCCACTTAATTAATGGGCCACTGGTTTGCTGAACAACCCAGTTACGTTTCGAGGTGAATTTAGTTTTTTCACTTTGCTGATCAAAGAAAATCAGGCTCATTGAGATGATGCAGGATGATTTAATTCCAGTAACACCACTCATCATATCGCCGAGAAAGTATTGCGCTTGCCCGGGAAAGAATCTTTTCGGGAATTTTCGCGCACTCAATGTTTTCACAAACGTTGTCGGTGTAGGTGCTTCTCCACGAAGCTCGGAATCTGTCGGATCACCAAAACCGCAATAGTCTTTCTTAATGAAAAACATGCGATCGTGGTCGACTAACTGTTCTGAAATGTACTTGTCTTCTTGTGGCTGTACCGGCGTCCGGTCTCTCCAGGAGGCGCTTTCACCCTGGTTGCAAATGGAGCTCAGAACATCGATGTAACTTTCACGCGTCAATGCACCGGGACACAAACCAGTGATGCTCAGCGTCGTTTCGAACACATTCCGCAGCTCGTTAACGTGATTGAATTCTTCTTCACGCATTTCATAGTTATATTTGATCGGAATTTTTACTGTAATGAGAAGCACACAATTTCGGACGCGAGTCCCGGTTCGCTTCATCGGCGTTTCGGTGCTTTTCAAAAGGAATTTAGAGCGGTTATAAATTGCGTTACGCAGGATTGCGTCCCGGCAATCCATACGCAATACGTCCATCCGGTTAATTTTCTGTACGATGTTTGGGCTTGCAACCAGGTCAAACTGAACGATAGTTTTGGCGGGGAAGTTGGAAGACAGCAACGTTTGAAGGTTAGTCATCTCCTTGCCGGTTGTCCCGCTTAAGGGACGACAAACAAATCCGAAACCAACATATTTGTTGTCGCACATAAACAAATGATTGGATTCGTCATATGCACGTACAGGACACAAGTCAGAAAAACGCTTCAGGTTTTTGAGTCGCTGAAAAATTAAAGATTCACTCATAATGCCTCCAGGATTCCCAAGAAAGTGTTACTTGTTCTCGATAAAGTTTTTGAGGCCTTGTTTTGGTGAGCCGAGTACGTAGGAGCCGTCATCACGCACAATGAAAGGGATCATGCTGACACCTAGTATCTGAGCCGTAACTTCACGTCGAGCCAGAGCCTGCATATCGCAGTTCTTTACCTGGTCGAATTTCTGAGTGGAATTTCCGCTGATAATTGCGCGGTCTGCGCGGTAGCGGTCGGATGCACAATACAATTCAATATTTCGCTGCTGGCTTGCCGGGCCCAGAGCTCCGAGCGACAGAACGCTAACGGTGAATTCTTTCGGGTCGAGGTCAGCAAGTGCTGAAAGTGGGGCTGCACAGGCTTCACAACCAGGTGCGGTAAATATCATGACCTTTTTAGGCCCATCGCCCCATACGGCTGGGCGCAAGTCCGCGATATTTAGGTTCAGCTCTTTCATCGGAATGATGCTGGCGTTCTTGGTTATTTCGCTCATGGTGGTCAGAGGCTTTTTAGCCCATGTGTCATAGAGCGTTCCCTGTATAACGAAGCGGCCATTAGAAGACAGCAAATTAACTTTCCCATCAATCTCTAGTGCGATGATGCCGTTAGTAGGGACGACAAAACGTTTTACTTCCTGCGAATTCTGAGGAATGTTCTTGAACGCTTTTTCATTGAAAATCGTATCGATATTCCCGGTGTTTGTTTTTACTGTATCGGCGAATACAGAAGCTGATGCAGAAAGTGCCACCAAAAGTGCCGCAGTCGCGACATGTTTGATAAAGTTCATAGTAACCGCTCCAAATGAGAGAGGTTTCATTTTCACATATTGATTTATTTTGCCGCAGGGAAAAGGGCTGCAAACTGTCCCCAAAAAAAGGAAGTGATGAAATGTTAATATCGGTTTTAATTACTCAATTAGTCCAAATAAAAAGCCACAAAAAAGTGGCTTTTTATTTATGCTTTATTATTACTGGAAGCCAACCGCAAATCCTGCACCAGCTCCAACACCACCGGCTGTATCAGCCGACATGCTAAAGCGGACGTTTACTTTTTCATTGATAGCGTAATTCGCTCCTCCCGAAATTGCCCCCTGGTCTCGGTACGCGCCCATCGCCATGCCAAAACCCGACACGTTATTGAGGAAGGGAATTGAAGCGATAGCAATTGCGCTTGCTGAGCCTGCTTTTGCTCTTTTATCATTACGGTCAACCGTCTTTTTAAGGTCAGAGAACTTCTGGTTTGTGTAGCTATTAGCTGAAGCCAAGGTCTGTCGGTCACCATCAATCCGTGACTGGCGCTCAGTATCGACAAGGAAATCAGTCCTTGAGTTGATGACAGATTCACGGGCATCCGTATGACTGTTTGCACTTACAAGAGTTTGAGCATCGCCAGCAACTCGGGATGCGCTTTCAGTTGCAATTAGACTGTCGGTACGAGCGTTGATCGACACTTCACGCTCGTCGGTATAAGTATTAGTATCCGTGGCAGTCTGGCTATTGTCGTTACTGCTACCAGACCCTGTACCACTTCCTGTCCCGCTGCCGTCCGTACCGTTATTGTTATTTCCGCCTGTAGTAGGTGGCGTTGTGTTAGAGCCAGAGCCAATGGATGAAAGGTACGAACTGATGGCACTATCAGTGTACGCCTGAAGTGAACTAACGGAATTCATGAGCTGACCATAGTTCACCGCATCATACCGGCTGGAACCATCAGCAACATTAGTCAGTGTTCTTTGTACCGTAGCTGAACCAAACGATACGGTATCAGCACTATTGGAGAATGAACCGTTCCCAATGGAAATACCTCCATTTGAAGCAGAAGCATAATTACCAATAACAATTGCGTTATCATCGGATACAGTATTGTAGTTGCCAAGCACGATCGATTCGTCGGAATCAATGGTATTAATTGTGCCGATTGTGATGTTGCCAAATTTAAAAACAGCAGAGGGGTCATTAATCGGTGCAGCTGTAATATTGTTTAAGGAACCGATAGTCAAAGCGTAGGAACCACCACTCACCGTATTGAATGTACCCATTATAGAACCAGCGTAATTAGTAGCAGTGTTTCTGGAACCAAGAATTGCTCCCATACCTACCATATCCAGTTCGTTATAAGAGCCTATTACTTGCAATGCACTTCCTGAAACGTTATTGCTATAACCCATAACGGCAAGGTTTTGTCCTAGAACTTTATTGTCACTCCCAACCAGATTCAAATCAAAAAGACCAGTGCCAGTATTATTATTCCCGTAAACATTGAAACTATTGGCGTAGTCATTCCAGAATTGGCTTGGGTCGTAACTAAATGATAAGTCATTATTGCTTCCGGTAATAATATAGTTTGTTAACGAAGTAATTGTGTTGTTATTCCCTGAAACACTTGAGTTGCCGAGTGGTGATTTACAGTTTGATGGGGTTGCACAGGGTGTTAGCCCTGAAATGTTATTGCCATCACCATTTACAGTAACTTCGTCAATTTGGGTGCTATCGATTGAGTTATCTGCCACGGCTACAGCACAATGAAGTGCCAGAACAATAGCAATATATAATGACTTTTGTTTCATGTGCTTACCTTTTCAGTGATGGGTATTAAAAAGACGACCAAGGAATACAGCACATGAAAAAAGTAGTACCGGTATACCGGTACTACTGGACAATTATTTAATGTAACTCCCTTTCTGAGGAGGTTGTGATGTCTCACCCTGGGATTGTGCTGGAGCAGCGGCAACCGGTGCAGACATTGGTCTGATAACAGCAGTTGATGTGGCACTATTTCTTGCACCGACTTCCCAACGACGCGGCTCAATCTCGGTATAGACGTAGCCAGGGACGTTAAGGTCTCCATCTGCGGTCTCATAGGGGTCAACCAGCACCCGCATGACGATAGATTGCGTTCGGATGGGTTGAGGATCAGCAGCAGTAGCAGGCACAGGGACGTATCGACCACCATCGGCAGTATTCCGTCCACCGTTCCCGGCTGTAGTGCGCAGCCGCTTAACCTCCACAGGCTTTCCCGAAAGTTGGTTTTCAGATGCGGTGTCAATCTGCTCCTGGTAATCATCTCCATCGGTCAGGGCATACACATCTCGGACATTCATACATGTGACCGAATTGGGCATTCCCTTGCATCCATATTCATCGTTCTGGCCCAGTAGTGAGCAACCCGACATCGCAAAACCGGCACTAACTAAAAACAATGCCGATACAATTTTCTTCGTCATCATTTCTTGCCCCCAACGGTTTGAGTTTTTGAAGTAACACGTGTGAATTTCAGCATGACCCCTTTTTGCACAATAAAATCAACACTACGGCCTGGATCAATTTCAATTACAGGGAAAAGGTCACCGGCCATTTGCATATAGAAATCGGCAAGACGATTCAATGCGCCACCTACGCCAGAAACTGCTGCGCCCTGGAGTGCGTCAGAGCTCATAACCTGCTGGTAAGGAGTAGCGTCACTACTATCTCCATCGCGTTTAATACTGATTGTCGGAATACTCTGTACGTTAAAGAGCTGAGATGCAGCCTGTAGGAAGCCAGCGGTCAGGGCTCGTGCCAGGTATTGCCCTTGTTTGGTAACCAGTCGACCACGAACACCTGATTTACCATCTTCACCAACAGCGTAGGCTACGAGTGGGGCTTCAAAAACTGCACCGTCATCCCGAATGCACGTTATGACTTCCGATCTGAAATAAGCTCTTTCGGAGGACAAATCACCGAACCCAGCTGCAAGCATTCCGCATTCACGTATATCTGCACGGAAACGGTTTGGGAGAATTGCATCCTTTTTCACCCTGGCCAGCGCCGGATAAGGGTCTTTTCGTGCATCACGAGATGTTGGTGCATCCATCCCCGCAATCAAAACAGTACTTATGATCGACGTTGCAGGAAGGTAGGTCTGGTTCTCGGGGTTATCATCTTCGTCAGCAACGGGTGCGGCTTCAATATCTTCCTGTACAGTGATGATTTCAGGAGTTGCCTGGCTTGGTACTGCTTTGCCATCCTTCCCTTTCTGCTGACGCTGGTTTGCTGCGGGTTCCGGTACGACAGGGGGGGCCGCATCTTCGTATACGCGCTGTAATGTTTTCCCGTTATTGAAACTTCCTGAGTTTCTTGGCGCAACTGAAGGGGCAGATATCTCTTCAGGTTTATACAGAGTAGGGACGTTACGTTGGCCGTTTCCAGCCAGTGGTGTCGCTCCGCGAGACTGTTGTGAGTAAGGCACAGGGTTAGAGACGGTATCAACGCGTTTCTTAATAGCTGCAACCTCAGCGCCTGATTTTTTCTGGTTGTTCTCCAGATTGCTAAGACGCTGAGCTGTCTGATCAGCACCATATTTCTCGGTTAACGTTTTAATCAGTTGACCTTGCTCTTTAATGGTCTTGTCGAGTGCGCGAATTCGCGCCGCAATAGCATTCTGGCTAACTCCATTGGTATCACCATCGGTAAGGACGCTGGCAATCACTTTTTCTTGTGGCGCTCGATTTCGGGGGCCAGCTGAGTCGGGTATAACCAAGAGCAAAAAAAGAACGGCGAAAGTAAATACGCCAGCCCATAAAACCCATTTTTTATGCTTTGCTGAAATTGAGGCCCATTTCTCTTTTAAGGGGATAAGCATGATTTTACTCCGCGAGTTTAGGGCGCATGGAATCGTTAGCTTGTTCGTTTGGCTGGATGTTGCGGATAACGAAGTAAGCTTCAGTTCGCTGGCCAGGCTGGAGAGTGTTGCGACTCCATAGTGCTCTTGCTGCAAGCTGAGGATGGGTGCAGAGTGATTCATCAACCATTACTGTTGATGAACCAGTGTTTTGTGCAACGCCGATGATGACACTGAATTGACTACCCTGAAGATACTGGCCATTTGCAAAGGAGTAGCGAATCTGATCCTGGTCAGTACCCGTGCGGAAATTACAGTTCGGGATACCAACTCCTGAAGAGAGATTTCCCAGAGAGTATCCGGGTGGAATGTCCCCAAGCGCGATGGTTCGCATTATGTTGCGAATCGTCTCGATGTAATTATCTTTCTGTTCCCATCGCCTGGCTTTGACTTCGCTTCCACCATAGTTGTTATATGCCGCAGGCATAACACCAGAAGTACTCGTGTTGTTCAGCTTTCGTGAAAGCATGAGAGTGGCTTGCACCGGTGCAATTTTCTGAGGTACTAACGACACGGAGATCGCTACACTTTCGTCACCTTTCTCACTGATATAGAGACTTGCCGGGTTACTGTCTGAGGTGGAAACGTAGAGAGCGTTATCTTTTACATTTACAGTTACACCCTCCTGTTTAACTTTCTGCACTACAGGGTGTTCAAACGGTGTAACAAGCCGGTTGATCTGGTTAATCGAAATCGGTACGAGGGTGTTCACGCCAGGCGCAACGATATATTCCAGCCGAGAAGGAATGACTTCTTTTGTGAGTGGAACGGGACTGGCAATTGCAGCAGGTACTGGTTGAATATTACGGCCATCAATAGCTGGTTCACTCCCGCCATTGATAGAGTTACTTGCTGGTGGTGTATAGTTGTCAGGATATGGGCGTGTTTCTGTGCTGAGCATTGCCTGAGTTGAGGATGCTGGTCGAGAGGCGAGTTTTGCAGTGACTTTGGGTTGCGACTGCGCATCAGGCTGCTCAAATACCATGCCTTGATCAACAGACATTTCGCCCGCCGTTACGCTATGGGTCGCTAATGTGGACGACGCGGTAAGCAACAGGATAATTATGCGTTTACTATTCAACATTTAGCCCCCCGATAAGTGGCAACACTACGTTCATTTTTAAATTGGCTATTACCAATCAGAAAATTCATTTCGGCACATCCGTTTTGTTTACTGATTGCTGATTTATTAATCTCTCGCTTAAAGATTTATATCTCGGTTAAATCAACTAACGAAATTCTGTCAGGAAGTTCGAGCTGCCGAAGATTTCTGCCTTTGACCTTTGTGTTTATCTTCTTCACTTGGCAGCAACGGTTTGCCACTCTTTATCTCAATGAACGTAATAATGGGCCGGTAGCCTTTTACGTTAACAGTAATCTCGTAATAGACTGGCGTGGTCGATGGTTTGCCGGTGATACCTTCGAGAGTTTGGTTACCGGTGACATAAAAAGTACCAACTGCTAACGGGTCGGTGATAACCCCGACCGGATTAAAAGAAAGCGAGATTCGGTCGCGCTTAATTTGGTCAATCTGGTCGTCCATTGCTTTCATAACTTTTGTGTAAATTGAAGCGTCAAGAAACG
Source organism: Citrobacter sp. W9 (assembly GCF_026719375.1). Classification (NCBI taxonomy): domain Bacteria; kingdom Pseudomonadati; phylum Pseudomonadota; class Gammaproteobacteria; order Enterobacterales; family Enterobacteriaceae; genus Citrobacter; species Citrobacter sp. W9. The sequence continues at coordinate 40,249 of NZ_JAPPTE010000025.1, forward strand.
GGCCGATAGAATTCTTGAGTAGATCTAAAGTGGCTGGGTTAGCATTTCCAAAACTGTCGGCTATATATAACGCCCATGCCTTCATATAAGAGCTGCTGGCGGCTTTTTCATCCAGCCAGGCTGTTTCTGTAAGGTTTGGCGGAATAATAGTGATGGGTTGTGTTTTGGCTAACAGAGCATAACCAAGTACAAGGTTTGCCAGAATCATTGAGGCAGAGATTAACTTGAAACTTTTGTTTTCTAACTGAAGTCCAACTAACCCTTTTTTGAAATTATGGATATTCATACAATAAACTCCCGGTCGAAGGATTCAGGTACAAAAGTGCCACCACCGAATGTGACTCCGAATTTCCAGTAACAGAGGTGCATAAAATATTTCTCAGAAGCTCGCGCCAGAAAACCGCCATAAACACGTGAAACTACAACACCCAGAATTATCATCGGTAATAATCGTCCAGTGATAATCCCAACCGCGAGAGCAACGAAAAATGGCATGGCTTCATCAATCGACCAAAAAAATAACTTTGGTGGTTCGTCAATCGAGTGAGAAATATAAACAGGTTCCATGATGACCTCTCATATGAATTTTTTCAGATTTATTGACGACAAAATGCGCCTATTTCTGACCAGAGCCTGCAAGCTGAGCCATCATTTGCATAAGGCCTGCTCCATCTACTGCGCCCTGAACAATGGCTGACTTATCACCGTAGACAACAATGTTTGTAGGGGTCTTTTGGATACCAAGCTGACCTGCTTCACGAACGTCGTCGGCTATCTTGCTGGACGGCCTGGCCGCATTGATACATTCAAGTAAGCGGTTCGGGTCTAAACCAGTTTCGCGGGCGATTTGGTCTAGCGGTGCGCTAAGACCGTGCCCGTCAGATTGGCTGTAGCGGAATAACGCTTTAGATAACTGGAAGAAAGATGGATTTCCTCCCTGCTCAACAGCACACTCCGCTGCTAAAGCTTCAGTACGGGAAGCCTGCCCGTGAACAGGAACATGTTTGAAAACCATCGCAATATTCCCTTGTGATGAATCCACGAGATCCATAACGATTGGGAAATGTTGTTTGCAGTACTGACATTCAAAATCGGAATACTCAATGATATAGAACTGAGCATCCGGGTTCCCATAAATACGTTCGTTGTCCGTAGAAGGCGCATAGGCGGTATCGGGTTTGTTTCCAGTCCGGTAACCGACATTGGATTGTTTCTGCGATTCAGGTTTTAGGCCCGCTGCATTAATGTATTTTGCAAATGCGTCCAGTAGTTCGCTTTTGTTGTTTACTACGGGCTTGTGAGTCTCAGCAACGATCGCTAGGTCATTAAGAAGTTGGGACTGTCTATCGATTTGGTAAGTAAAAAATGCAGCCGTGCTTACCATAACCATGAGCGGAATTCCAAATATAAGAGAGTTCAAAATGTTCTTTTTCATTTGTAGCCTCTTGATTGCTGCAATTGTTCCGGCGTATAGATTTCGTTTGGCTTTTGGACTTTGACCTGAGACGCCTCAGCAGCTTTTTGCTTTTTAAGATAGGGCAGTATGATTTCAGCCATGTCTTTGTTCAGGACATCCCGTGACTGAGGGTAAGTTGATGCCGTGATCTTCTGATTGAGGATACGGATTTTTTCTGGGACATCAGAAATTAGCAAATAGCTAATCATCCCTACGGTAAACGTCAGGCAGAGCAGGGCAGAAAGAATAAATGGTTTCGAATTAGTCATGCATCACCTCGCACAGCTAATTTAACAAACATGAAATATTGAGGAAAAAGAAAAGCACCGCAAATTGAGGTGCTTTTCTTAAGGTTAAATACGTTTTGGTAGGTTTGAAATAAGTAGAGATGAACCAATAGGAATCATTACTATCATTATGAGTGCCCCGATCATTGGAGGCACAGGTAACGGTATAAAAAGCGACAGGAGAACGCTATATACACCCCAGCCAATCAATACCATGCTACGACGGTTAAGAAACGGACTGGCATATCCAAAGTTATATCTTTTTGCCATCCACCGCATTACCCCTGCAAACAGAGACGGGATGATGACCACGGCCATGTACGGTAACCAATACATATCAAGTGTTAAACGATACATAATCATGTAGAGCCAATAATTCAGGTTCTCGGCAATGTTCTGGAAAAGCCCAACAAAGTATTTCAGTGGCCCGCCGTGGTTGGCCATGTCGCTGGGAGGAAGCTGGTAAAAATCCTTTAACGCCTTATCAATCCCCGTATTTACAAATGCTTCAGTATAATTGTCGCGAGCCTTTTGCAATACCATGACGAAATCTTTTTCGCCTATCATTTTATGACCCCATGCGATTTCTTTCAGAGCATTAGACTTAAAATACTCAACCGGAAAGAAGACAGAGATAAAAAGGAGAATCGTCGAACTCCAGATGATCAGTGTCTTTATCGTCTTAGGCCACTTTTCCTCATTCAACTTATCAGACATTCGATATCCCCAATCTTCGCCTTCCTCCCAGCCTGGATAATCAGTTCGTTGGTTAGCTTTCTCGGGAGATTTATCCGTGAAGTAATTTCACAGAAATTCAACGTGTGTTGAAGTTCCCGGCAAACGAACAAGCCAAGCTCAATGATATAGATCGCAAGCCGCTCCCAGTCATTCAGCTCCTGCTCGTTGTCCTGATGATAAGCTTTGATAGCGGAGCTCACTGCTGCACCAACGCGTTCATCAGGAGTAAGGGTTTTCAGTAGAGCTAACATTTGCCCAGTGATGCCATCAACACATGGCCAGATCATGGTCAAACCGTCATATGAGGCTTGATCATCTTTACGCTTTAATAGAGTTTTGGTTTTAATCATATTTACCCCTCGGCGCTGATACGTGATTTTTCACCACGAACCTTTTGTTGACGTTCGTAGATTGAAAGGTACTTTTTAGCGATAGTTCGGACATCGCTTAACTCGGACTCATTCCTCGGCATTAATATGACGGGGACTTTACCTTTTACTATTTTATTAGCCTGATTTATGGCCATGCATTCGAGGTTGGGTAACCAACCTAGCAGTTGAGATTGAAATAACTCGCCTTCTTCCTCCATCAATCGTTCCCCGACACTGCCGGTGATTTGTTCAGGATCTGCACCTGCGCTGGAGCCATGACCACGCATAATATATTTGAACTTTGTCGGTGGTACTCGTTTCATGACTGCTTCCTGGGCATCAGGATCTGGTGTGCGTAGCGCCGTAAAGTGGTTCGTATTGGTTATAACCTGCTTCATTTTGGCTTCTGAACCGAGACGGGCTTCGAAGTCGGAAGTCGATTGCGACGAAATAAATAAGCGGAACCCAGCACCACGGGTTTTATTCAACATTTTAATAACTTGGTCATTAATAACTTCAGCTGCTTCATCGATTAACACCATTACAGAAGCCAAGTCCTGACCACCAGGTTTTAAAAAATTGTACACAGTCGAGCTAACAGATGTTATATCAGACAGGAAAATAGAACCGACCGCAGATCCAGTCTCAGCATCTGCAAGGGAATTTAACCCCAAATACAACATTCCCCCGGTAGTGATGATATCCTGAATATTCGAAATTGGACGAGTATCATTCAGTTCATCTTCATCAGCACTGTCAGGGGATAACAACTCTGACATAAACCCTTGAGTTAGTTGACTAAGAATTGGCATCACGTTCAGAATCATTTTCTGGAAGTGTTCGCGCTGATGACCGAACATATCAATACCGGCTTCAATTGAAGTATCGCCTTTCCCTTTATTACCTTTAATGTCATTTCGGTAAATGTCTGCACATATTTCTGCTATTTCTTTTGGGCCTTTAATTTTAGACGAGTAACGGTCAATTTTCGCCTGTAAAATAATGTCGAAATCGGACTCTCCTAAAGTCTTGTGGCCGAATTTAGTGATGGCCATAATCAATAGAGATGCTAATGAAGAGATGTCAGCACTCAGTTGTGATTTAATATTGCGTAAAGTCGGTTTGATTTCACAGATTTTCATCAGCTCAACAACCGTAGTTAATGACATAATACCAAATGAAACAAACGGATTGCTCGTACTATCAGCACGTTGAATAACCGATGTAATTCTGTTAGCTACCTCGCCAGCCTGAGTGTAGTTAGTAATTGGAGATATTCGAGCTGATTTTTCAGGATGCGCCAATGAAACGTAATTATATTTCGTTGAGCGATCCACCAATTCCAGACAGAACTTCATCCATTCAGCCAGTTCTTCATCATTTTTGGGGTCAATGAGGATTAGTGGTTGTTTTTTTAGTGCGGCTTGAAGAATAAGTAGTTTAAAATATGTTGTTTTGCCTGAGCCGGTTGTGCCAGTTATAAGCGTATGCAACGATAAAAGTTCTTCAGAAATTCCGATCCATTCGTTTTTTTTACCTAGCGCATGAATCCAGCCGAGGCCCATAAAATTTTTGGATGGTTTGGCTACAAATTTCTTTATGTCACGCTTTATCAACTCAGATGCCAGTTGACCCTCATTCTGGCCCCACTCAAAGCCTCTGCAAATAAGATAGCTGTCAGGCTCACGAATCATCTGTTCGATAAATGATTTCATGTCCATTACGAGTGGTTTTGGTTTTCGCTTCAGGCGGCGTTTGTGCGTATAAATATCCCATGCTGCCGGGAGACTACGAATACCATAAGCAGCCTGGACTGCAACTGAGAGGTAACAGGGTAGAGATGGCATGTTAAACAGTGTATTAACCCCGATAGTTGCGGCTATACCTGCTGTCCAACCAAGAGTCTCAAGGCCTTCAAAATTTGTGCGCCAACGTAAGTTATATTTCCACTCACTCATCTTTATCCACCATTTGATTATGCATTCGTTCACTATTAGGAAGAATGTAGTCAACACCGGTCTTTGAATAGAAATCAAAGTGCATCAGCATAATCTTCTGCAATTGAGTAATATCAATGCCGAGTTCATCCGCAATACGTCGCTTTAAGGCAACGCTTACGGCAATGACAGGCTCTCCAGAATAGGTTCGCTTCAGCATACCTTTTGAAATCATTTCATTGCATAAATCTGTAATGTTGTAATCTTTATCAGAAACATCAGTTAAAGCAGAGTAAAGCAGATCGTTAAACTTCCCATCCATCAGCAAGTCGATATCATTATTAAGTTCTTTTCTGAGATATAAGCACTTCTGAGTACGATGGAAATAATACTGGGCTGGGGCTTCCATAAACCTTTGCCATAACCAGTTGGAGTCCTGAAGCAGAGCATAATTACGCTCATCAAAATCTTTATCAATAGCAATGATTAAGTGGCCTGATTCAATGAAAAGATCGTCTGAGTGGTCGGTAACATATTTAACGAGAAATTCTTTGGCCGCTTCAAGACCAGATACGTATAGCTGACTAAATTTATCGTAAAATTTTACGTTAGCCGGTATGTTGGCCGAAGTATCCGCATGAGCCGAGTAACCAAAATCGTTATCAGCTTTCACGTCATCCTGCCACATGGAATCATAATCTTCGTAAATTGAATAATCATCAATTACCTCACCAGACTGAATGCCGGTATCGACAGCATCCTGGTGCAGCTGAATTTCCTTTAATGCCTGACGGGTAGGTGAGGGCTGGGTCTGATCCAATGCATCGCTTGAAGTTGGTTCGTTGCTATTATACGAGTTGATGATTGAATGAAACTCAAGGGTTTCGTTCAGAGTTTTATGGTTTGGTTCTTTTATAAGTGAACTGGGTACAGAGAACTCAATCTCTGTTTGTGCCGATGCCAGGGTTTCTTTGAGGGAAAGACGGCGCTTGGGTTCATTATTCTCCGACACTGGCTTTGGTTGATTATCTTTGAGCCCTTTTGATTCCCCGCTGCCCGCCAGCTCAGTTGTTGGTGAATTAGTGTCATCCAGACAATCTTTTTGATTTTTGGTACTGGTATTTCTTTCCTTTACACGATTGTAGTCCTCATCAGAAAGCAGATTGAGCTTATGCAGCAGTTCGTGGGCGTTTTCCGGCGTAACCTGTCGGTTTCCAAAAATACTCTCCAGTGGAGATTCCTGTTCATCAGCAATGATTGTTCCGCCCTGTAAAACTGAGCGGTCGACCTCATTCGGTATTCCGGTTGACGGAACCGGCTTCTGACCAATGTAGGGTTCGCTTTCGACGAGTTTTGGCTGGTTTGGCCTCCCGGTCAGGTATTCCACCCATTTACCTTCAATACGGATGCGGCTGCTGCATGGTAGAGGGTCAACAGTATCGACAAATAGTACTTCTGGAGATATCAGAAGGATGCAGCTCAACGCAACTTTAGGGTCTTTGCTTTCTCTTGAACTTTTATCATTCAAGATATGAGGGGCAATACGCCAGTATGCAGTGTCATCGTCCTGGTGAACGTTTGGTCGACAGAGATGATAACTTAGCATCAGGTCAGCCAGACTATTCTGGGTTTGTGGAATAACAGCGCCGGAGTTCCTAACGGTCTCAATAATATCCTTGACCGCAACACCCCAGACGATGAATACGCCATAGGTAGTCACCCATACAGGGCTTCCTGGCTTGTTGGGAATCCAATCTCCTTTTTTCAATCTATGGCGCATGGCATCAACTACACGCTGAACCGCAGGTACACCTGACTGGCTTGCACGAATCGCATCACCGGCGTATTGCCGCATATCATAGTTAACGGATGCTGAGTCGGCGGCCTTAATGGTAGTGAGGATCTTGTTTTTGACGTCCTGACCACTGATTTTTTCTGCATTGAGCTGCGCACTGGCATTCAGTGCCCGGGTCAATTCATTGAAAATATCATTCCCGCCGTTAAGAAGGTAAACATGCATTTCTTTTGGCATGATCATCAACAACATATTGCTCGTGCTGGAGGTATGCTGGCGGTGACGGCCTGGTTTCCATACAAGATAGTATCTTTTTACATTGTTCTCTTTTGCCCAGACATGGATTGGTTCATGGCCTGGAGGCCAGTGAATTTTCCCGTCTTCGTTCCATACTTCAAAATCGGTAAATGGTTTCCCGAGGTCATGAAGTAGCCCACCAGCTGCGACTGCAAGTCGCCATGCTAATGCACGATTTGATTTATGTACGGGAACCGCCATTGAATCAAACTCGATGTTTTTAGAACGCCGGATACACTGGAAACACACTTCCAATGAATGACGCAACAATCCGGTTGCAGCACGGTGATGATGGTTTTCGGATGCCGGGAAGAGGTGAACAAAGTTAGCGAAATTTATCAGCATAGGAAGAATAAGCTGATTAAACTCAGAGTCCCTAATATCCAGTTCTCGTTTAATCGCCATCACAAGTGGTTTCTGGTAATGACGTAATACGTACTCACCCGGTACTTGAGCCGGGAATCCGATTTCGCTTGCCGGATAGCGCATATTATCTCGTGATGAAATGAGTTTCCCGATTTCTTCATCTACTGACATATCGATTTCGTCACCGAATAGATCAGTGGTAGCCTTTTTGTTATCAGGCAAAAAAGTATTCAGAATATTTTTAATGTGTCTCAGCATTAAAAGATTTCTCCGGTTAAGTACCTTGTAAGTTAACCGATTGAGAAAAAAATCGTGCTGGAAAATGACGACGTTTTGTCTTCATAAAACATAACGTCAAGGGTGAGAAATTAAGATAATGACGTTGCTATCCAATTGGAGACTAAGCAATGAAATTGGCGAATAAAATTGTTTTGCCCCTGCTGGTGGTTATTACCGGCGTAATCACCAGCGGTTGCAGTGGGACAGGTAAGCCACAACGTACTTACCTCGACGAAACGCGCAATCTCCCCGCCAGGGCCGAGTACCCCTACCAGTATCAGTACTCCGAATCCTGGCGTGGTACAGAACGCGGTGGCGCGGCTATACGTTACCCTGGGTATGAGCATACGCTCGTGAGTCCGTATGCCATCAATGATCCATCCGGGAAGCGATATGTGGCACATGACAATTACACCCAGGTCTTGCTCACTTCAGTGGCAAACACAAAGTATGCCAATGGGCCGCGTGGCACGTTCACACAGACCCCAGCATTTTGCGGGGAAAATACCTTTCTCCTTCCTAATAACACACAGAACGCCAGTAGGGCTGAATACCTCCGTATCAAAGATAAATACTGCTCAACACCTGGCTATCGGTTAAGTGCCCACGAATTAAATGTGCTTTCCAGTGGTGAACCGGAAGAGCTGCGGAAATATCGAATTCAGATGCAGATCGATAACCAACAACCTAAGTCCTAATCCATCAAAATGCGAGGGTACAATGGATAAGCAAAGAAATGAAAAGTGCAGTTCTGGAAATAAAACAATTTTTGCCTGGGCCGGGGGAATCGTTGTTGTAATCGGAATGGTTTGGTTGATGGTAATTAGTTTTATCTCGTACAAAACCCAGGTGATGACCAATCAACTGCTGGATAAAATTAGTACATCGCTGGCCAAGAACCCCGCAGTTCAACAGGGAGTGAACGGAAATATTCAGGACGAAGTAAAGGGTGCTCTTAAGTCTATCGCCGACCAAAAGCTCGCGGAAGAACGAAAGGCACTCTATAAAGGCTGGGACAAAGCAAATAAAAATACTGATGGCCGTTATATCTATGGCGAGCCTGGCGCTCGGTTTTCGTTGATCAACTATGAAGATCTGGAGTGTCCATTCTGCAAACGCTTCAAAGAAACGCCGAAGTATATCGTTGATACCGCGACAGCCGGGGCTGTTAACTGGGAATGGCGTCATTACCCTATGTCATTCCATGAGCCGGTCGCATCGAAGGGCGCAGCTGTTGCTGAGTGTATTGCGGAGCAGAAAGGGCCGAGTGCTTTCTGGGCCGTTACTGATTATTGGTTTAACCATACTGAAACAAACGGTAAAGGTTTTAAGGATGCGGACAGCATCCCAGCACTGTTTGAGGTAGACCAGGCGAAATTTGATACCTGTATGGGCAGTACTGAAGTGATTAAGCGCATTAAGCAGGATATGGAGGCCGGTTCAGCTGCCGGTGTTGATGGTACACCAACCACGATTGTGCGTGATAATGTCACCGGTAAAGAAGTCTCTGTTGTAGGCGCACAGCCCTTCTCAAAATTCGTTGAAGTGATCCAGTCTATGGTTGTCGATTCTCAGAGAGACACATCAGGCGAAGCCTCACCAGCTCAACAAGATAAATAGAAATAAAAAAGAGCCCTGAATTAACCAGGGCTTTTTTTGTCAGATTATCACTACTGAAACATTTCGCTCAATACGACTTCGGTATTCTTCTAATAGCTCCATTAACGAAGTATTGATGTTTACAGATTTCTTGGTTCTGGTAATAGTTACGTACAGCAGATTAAGTTCGTCAATAATTACTTCCCGTGGCTTCTTCATCACAACGGCTTCTATAATGGATGGGAAGTCGTCATTGATGATGACATGGTCAAATTCCTTTCCCTTCGAGGTATGGGCTGTGGTAACAATTAAATCAGCTTCCTTTTCTGTTCTGGCTTCATTCATCCTCATGGTCTCAACCATCCCGGGGATATCAGCATAGACTTCCATTAACTTAATCGCCCGCACCATGTCCACGTCCTTGGTGGTTTCTGCGATCTCTAAAAAATTTGCCCAGTTCCCGTATTCCGTAGTGATACGGTTATTTTTAATAGCAGCAATGTTACCTGTTTTTAGCGCATGTAAATCAAGGAGCTCGTCGAGACGGTATTTTGAAATACCTCCATTCCACATCACCCGTTTGCCCCACATAATCGACTCGTAGGCAGATTGTATGACTCCCATGTAGGTGCGGCTGATGATGGCGTAAAAGTTTTGATCCTGTATCGCCGATGGCTCAACGATAGCATCAAGACTACCCAGGCCTACCAAGGGGAACGTTTCACCCTTCATTGACAGCACAACGTTGGCCAGTGCTGCAACAAGAGGCCCAAACCGGAATGACTTAGTCAGGCGCATAACCTGAGCCCCGTGGTCTTCAACAATCTCAAGGGCGTTTTCCGCACCGCGCCAGCGGTTTATCACTTGGTGCTGGTCGCCGACAAAAACTTTGCAGCAGTTGTTTCTAAGAACGATATCGATCGTTACCGGATTTGCGTCCTGCGATTCGTCGAAGAGAATGACATTGTAGAACTGGTCTAGGGCTGGGTTCGATAACTGGAACAACTTGAGGATGGTATTCGGTGAGCAATAGGCATCGTTGAGTGGGTCAGATTGCATTTGCCATGTACGTTTTGCTGCACGTAGCGCTTGATCCAACCTGCTTTGAGATATTTTATCGGTTTTACTTAAGTCTTTAAGTACGTGTTCAGTAGTAATTTCGTGTTCATCTGAATTCATGAAATGGGTAAGCCCATTTATTGCAAGCTTAACCACTCTCCAGTCATCTTCACCCATCATTGCGCGGTATTCGCTCACGGATATAAACTGTCTGTATTTATGAGCAAAGTGTTTGTACCGGGTCACGGCCAAACCATGAGATGTTTTACACTCGACGTTTTTTGGGAATTTCTTTTTTGCATCATCTTTAATAGCTTTATTAAAAACGATATAGAGAATTTTGAGTGAGGGGTTTGCATCCGCGAATTCTTTTAGTGTAAAGGTCTTACCAGACCCCGCGTATGCCTGTACTGAAACAATACTGCCAGGTGTAGGTTTGAAACCTATGATCACGTTCTGTTCATCAGTTACCGGCATCAGAATTACCTTTATGTTAGATATCGTTTCATAGTACCTTTTGACACGGCGCGAATGATTTAAAAATGGGGGCAAATTGTACCCATTTTTAAGAATACAAATTTATCTGTTCATGAGTAATACAATAAGATAGTACCATCAAACTATTACTGCGGCCCTCAACAGGAGGTAATCTATGTTTTATTTATCGTCCTTTGTCTGGATGTCAATCTGGAGTCTGATTTCGATTTACATCTATTACAAAGATAAAAAGGCCGCGACTGCTGGCGAGTACCGTGTGGATGAACTGACGCTGGATGCGCTCATTGTGCTGGGCGGGTGGCCAGGTTGTTTCATTGCTCAACGAATGTTTAAACACAAAACACGCAGTGCTTACCAACGTCGGTTCCGGGTTATCGTTGCGGTCTGGATAGTTCTTTACATCGGATTATGGAATTTTCTATGGGCGGGAAATAAAATATGAAGATGTAAAAAAACCGGCCAGAGCCGGTTTTTTTTACATCCATGATGGTTACATGAATGCCGGTAAAGTGGTTTGCACTGCGTGGGATGCGGCCATCATGCCATTGATAATGTCCGGTGAGTAGTACAGGGAGATCGCACCACCAACAGCAACCGCCAGTGACATCAGACTCTGACGTACAACAGCAGCTGCGAGACCAACCAGAACGATAAGACCGATCAGCACCTTACCCAGAGAACCCTGCATGTAATCAGAGATTTTGAGCCATACATCGTCAAAACCTGCCTGGGTTGAACCAGAAGCGTGAGCGGTAACAATGGCAAGAATCAGAATGCCGGTGATCACCAGCGGGGTTTTAAACTTCTCAAATTTGATAGCGTTCATTTAAACATCCTTAATAACGAGTTTTAATAATTTCGATCTTTGGATGTTCTCCAGCTATTTAACGAGTTTGAGCCGGGAACTTTATTAATATAAAATTTGTTTTGTTTGATTTCATTGTTAAAGCAGGGCGTTATACAATAGCAATGTGTGATATAAGGTGACATTTATCCGTGTCTATTAACATATATGAAAATCTGGATGAAAACTTCTTTTTGAGTATGAAAGCCAACTTTACTAGTGTCACATTTAAACGAGGTGGATATGTTGAAATCAGAGGTGTTGGTCAGTACGTTGACATCGTTGGGATTATTATTTTTTTCTACTTTTGCACAGGCTGATAATCCAACAGAAGTAATGCTACCGGCTGGTGGCGTTAGAGTCGTTGTCGGATTTTCACCTGAAGGGTCTGCACAGAAAGCAATACTGGATCTGATCAATTCAGCTCAGCAGGAAATCCGTATGGCGGCATACTCTTTTACGTCACCCGTAATTGCGAAAGCATTAATTAATGCTCACCGAAGGGGAGTAGATGTCAGGATCGTAGTTGACAAAGGGCAAAATAATAACCGATATGCAGTCTCGACTATGAATACAGTAGTTAACGCGGGCATTCCGTTACGGACGAATGATCAATTTCTTCTGCACCATGATAAGTATTTGTGTGTTGATAGGATATCTGTTGAAACCGGTAGTTATAATTACTCAAGTTCGGCTTTCAATAAAAATAGTGAAAATAGCCTTGTACTTTATAACGCACCAGATGTTACAGCGCTGTATCTGGCCCACTGGGAATCTCGTTGGACTGGTGGTGTGGATTACATACCTAATTATTGAATTTTAATCAGGGTTCGGGATGAACCCTGATTTTATCATTTAAGAAACGCTTCAAGTTCGTCCATATCCAGGTCGTTATAAAATGAACGCCAACCTTTACGGGCTAAATTCGGATGCAGCATTTTGATGTTGCTTAATGGCATAATGCTGCTTAGTCCCATTTTAATAAAGTATTCATATACCAGGCGGCTGTACCGGTCAAAATCGGTAAGCGGTCTCGACAGAAGGTATGCTGCCTCTGACATAGTCAATCCCTGTATATGCAACCTGTAACCCAGCAGACGGCTGCATGTATCGCGCATAACACCGCGTGTTAGCGGGAATAACTCATCACTTACAAGATGTTCAGGTAAGTGAGTTCTCGGGCACTGAACAGGATTTATACCCCTGATATAGCACTCATCATTCTCAAGGATACAAAACTGGGGTTCCGGGCCGGAAAAAGAGTTACCAAGAAAGCCGCAGGGATCGATCACGCCACCACCCTTAAGTGCTATCCATCCGTACTGAGTTTCAGTGACTTGGTATAACCCACGATCTCCTGGATTGATGCGTTCTTTGACCTTTTTTCGACGTGTTCCTATAGTAGCAGTTCCGGCAATTACTCCCTGATCTACCAGTGCTCGGCATACGATGTAGGATCTCGCCTCTGACCATTCAATCCAGGGTAAACCAATGTGGTAACTGGTCGAAACCAGCCTTAAGCCGTCGATGCATGAATCTGTCATGTAACTTCTCCCGAAAAAAAAGCGCACCAAAGATGCGCTCGTATTTTCAATTCAACAGTCAGGCTTTGGATTTTTTGGCCAACTTGTCCGTTTGCTTAGAAAGTTCCTTTTTTGTGAATTTGAGGGAATCGGTTCGTTTATCAGGATCGCCAACAGCCTGAAGAATCAACGAGTAGGAGTTTTCGCCATTGAGTACAAAGAGGTCGGTTGCCTGCGACCATGCCCCCTTGTTTTCAGAACGCTGTACCCGCAGGATATTTCCTGGGAGGAGTGAGACTGACCAACCTTTTTCATCAGAAAGGTATACGTTGACCTTACCTTTCGATGGTAACAAGAATACTTTTGATGAAAAGGTTGAATAAACGAATACCGTATTTTGTCCCTGCGAATTGTATTCAACAGTTTTAAAGTGCCCACTATAGTCCAGGTCAGCGCCAGTAAGCGCATTCTTCTCCTGAACAACAAACTGTTGGGCTGTATAGCCTTCTGATGCTGCTTTATAGTCTGACGTAGCAGTAGTTTTAGTGGGTTCCGTATAACCGAACTCAGCTGGGTCAATTTGATGGCCAGAGGTATCTTTAGTGATGTTTTCAACACCTGCAATATCACGTGTGGTAGGTGATGGCGGTGTTTGAACCGGGTTGGTCTGCGCCGCAGCGTGTTGATTTGGTTCTGCTGTAACTGGAGCTGAAGCCGGGGCTTCACTAGTGGCCCCAGATAGTGCTTTTTTAGCGATTTCCTGTGCAGGAGTTATCTCAACCGTTCCAGGTTGCTCTGCGTTTTGTGAAACCTCGCTACCGTCAGTAAACCCAGGTTCAGCCTTAATTGAGTCAACCAATGACTGCGTAGCAGGATCTGACTTAGATACAACTGGTGAATTTGCATCCGGGTTAGCTGGTGGCGTGGTTGTGGCCATTTTTAGCATCTGATCGCCAAGATTATCAGACGATGCAGGGGAAACACCGGCGCTATCTTGCTTTGTGACAGTAGGTTCACTTTTATCATCATCAGGGGGCGCTGATGCGGGTTCCTGTTCATTATTTGTGATAGGAAGTGTCAGTGTTGGCTGAGGCCCAGCCTCATCGGTATCAAGGTCATCGTCATCCACATCGATACCATGTTGTTTTGCAATATCCGGGTTAACGCTGATCCCACTCTTTGCAACTTCGACGATAGATAGGTTCGGTTCTTTGTCTGGTTTACCATTCATTAAAATAAATGCGCCTAATGTGCTTACCGCAAAGATACCGGCAACCAGGATACTCAAGGTTTTTTTAGAAAATCGCGCCTTAACACTGGGGGTTTCATCTCCAGCATTCTGCGCTGCGCGTTCGCGTAATTTCTCCTGGCCGTATTCAGCACTTGTGCCACGTTTTTCACTCGTCATTGAAAACCTCGTTGATCACTATTCGTTCTGGCCGAAGCCCCAACTCACGGTGTATATGAAAGTGAGCATGATATGGAAAGCCCCATAATCGCGTGAGATGGTTGCCCCGGAATTGATTAGGAAAATATGCTCTCGCGATAATAAACGGATTATATCTTGAGGGAGGTAGCTCTCGAAATTTTGCGGCCTGAAAACGACCGCAAAATGAGATGGTTTTCTTGAAAATAGATTTCTAGAGGTTACGGGTTCCTTTACAAATTGGGTAAGCCGAGCAACCATAGAAATAATTTCCATTCGACATTCTTCTAACCATTTTGCTATGGCAACGGGGACAGCTAGGTATGACATTAAGATCGTATATTTGATTCTCACCTGGACCAACATTTATTATCTCAGTGGCAGGCGGGGGGATTTCTTTATCCTTGATTATTTTCAGAAGTCTGGAACCATCGATAAGCGATAATGTTCCTTTAACATTTGCGCTAAGAGCGAATTCCCATGCATCCTGAGTAAAGAACCCAGAGGTGATGATATAACCCCGCTCATATGCATTGGCTTGCACTACACCGTAAATTTCGCGGACTACCGAGACTCCTACTTTGCTGGTTTTCCATAATTTGCACTGTACCATTTCGCGGCGACCATCTTTTTGCAGCAGAATGTCGACTCCGCCGTCAGCTCCTGTATTAGTCAGAGTTGCTTTGTAGCCATTGAGTTCGAAATGCAGTCTTATAATCTTTTCGAATTGCTCCCATGTCATATTCGAGAGAATTTTCTGGGAATCATTTCCATCCTGAATGGAGGAGTAAATTCGACGTACTTCAGCAAGTTGTACATTTTTTAGCAATGTTGCGACAAACATCATCATCGAAAGGGTTAGAGATGCGCCTCGAAGGATTTCAGGGAGTATGTTACTCACGCCTACAGCAAAACGATTCATTACGAGTGCTAGGTCATCAGTACTGCTTGCAATAAACTGATAATACAAATCGCCTGGAACGTACACATAATTAGTAAGAGAAAGAATATATAGCAAGCAGGAAATCGGGAAGCCGATATACCACCGGAAAAAATAGGTTTGCTGGCTAGCACCACTGTTTCTCCATGACTGGATATTAAAAATAACGCCGAAGACTTCCTTTCCTGTACGGGTCATCGACATCTGGAGAGACAATTGTGTAATAAAGAGGCCCGCAATGACCAACGGGCCATCATGTAGAAAGAATAAAGCTAATGACGCTAGCAGGAAAAAGCACCACTGGAATTTGGCGCATCGGGACATTCCTTTTGCTGCCAATTTTCTAAAAACCATATGGTCACCATTCATTCAGAATTAATTCTAAGAAAGGTGCGCCTCAGTATCCCATTACAGTTATCAATGAATACATCGTAAAACATGACTGATAAACAAATCAGGGCAAATGTATAAACGATGATTTCTTCAACATATGGAAAATCAGGGTAAATCGCACCTAAATAAATTGCTGACAGTACAAGATACCCACCCCACAATTGGAACAACCGTGGTCTTACTAACAACCATGTGAGTAACGCCAGTACCACTAAGTTTGCAATGCCTATGGCGTTGATCGTCTTTATGGAAGTGAGCGGCACAAAGTACAGAACGCAATAAACGCTACATATCAGAATCACAATGGCGTAAATCACAACACGCTGGAGTAGAGAGTTCATGGTTTCCTCATACACTTTACAGGCCTGTATAACAGAATACCACCGTGTAGCGATTGACGAAGCATATCAGTGTATCTAGTTAATCATTCTCATCTCCCTCACAAGCAATTTGGCTCGGCATCCAATAAGGATGATTTGAAGTCTTGACGTAACTGAACACCATTCTGCATGGAACGCTCGTTAAGTTCGCAACTATCATACTTCTGTCACTGTTTTCAAGGAATTCAGCGCCAGAAAGTTCATTTTCATTCCAGAGACCAGCATTAGAAAGGGTTGCCATCGCATCTGGAAGCGCGTTTATTGCCTTGGTTGCGGGAATTGGTAATTTATCCCGACTTCCACAACCCAGGATAAGGAAGCATAAAAGAACAGTCGTGATAGATTTCATTCTCTCTTCCTCATTTTGGTGTTGTGGGTATTAAAGAGGTCGATGGCTTCAGTTCCCGTGATGGGTATCCAGTAAGGAGGGATGGCTGGAGCCTCATAAAATGGAATTCTCCCGCAGCCTGCTACGGGTAGAGAACAAACAAACAGGATTTCGTCGAACTGGTTTTCAAGTGCCCACAACTGGCTGTACCCAACTAATCCATTTAATTTTGCTTCATGGTGAATTTTCAGAATCGAAAATACAGCCTTCGCAAAACCAAATGGTGGGTTACCAAAGCGTATTGGATCGATACCCAGCGATGTCAGTGCAGACTTCGATATATCATTAAACCTATTGAATAGCGCAGAGCCATGTTCATGGTCTGTTCTTAGGGCAAAAGGAATAGTATTGTCGGGGCTAATTAAGCATTGCTCTTTGAATTGACGGAAACCAGACACACGTTGGATATGGCATTCGACTGATCGCAGAAACAAATCAGGCACACAAAAATCATGAGCAGTAAAACCTTCGAATCCTTCATCGTTACAGAGCTGGTTTGTTAACCTGAACCACAATTGGTAGGCAGATAGTACCTCCTCGTAAGTGCTTCTGACCTCCACATTATTGGTTTTGTAAAAGGTTTCGATCATCATGACTGATTACCTTTGATGCGGCTGCTGTCGTTGTTTAATGGAACGGTCACCTGAATCCCCACGCGCCAGAAAGCCTAAATTGACGATCCTGAAATTTACTCGCCCTACGAGACTATCATGGGGAATGAGACCTCTGAGGTTCCTAGGTGTGCCAGGGGGATTGTCCCAGTAACGGGAATCAAGCGAATGGTCTCGGTTATCACCGGCCATAAAGTAGTATCCTTCGGGAATGATCCATTTCTTACCCGTTTTCACGTAGCCGATACGGTTATCTGTCTGGAAGATATAACTTTGACCGGCAGTGTCGGTATCTGCCTGGTATTGAGTAGTAAAACCATCTTTTTTAATCTGGTTTCCGTTTTGTTTACCGTTTATCGAGAAGATTTTCTCTTCGTTGTATGTGACGGTATCGCCAGGAATACCTAATACGCGTTTGACATAGTAAACGCCGGGAACAGAAGGGGCGTTAAAAACGAGTACGTCCCCACGCCTAATAGCGCGATGATCGAATAAACCACCTACACGCTGAGCGATAACCAAGTCTCCAGGTTTTATAGTTGGGTACATGGATTCTGTCGGGATCAGGAATACACCGCCGAGAAACTGAAAGGACACAATAACCGCAAGCGACAATGAGGAGGAAACTATCAACCAATGTTTTGGACGACGAGACCTTATCAGCTGATAAGAGAGGTAAAGTGCAGAGATGATAAAAACAATAATTAACGGTTTCATGGAGTTATATACCACGCTTAATATTTTTTGCGTAATTAGAGAGCGATTTACCCAAAAACAGGTATACGAGACAGGTGAAAAGGTAAACAAAATGGATGCTGGTGGTTTTTTGGGCTAAAGTGAAAAATTGGTTCGCCTGCCCACCAGCTAATGTGTAATTGAGTTGAACTGTTGGTTTTTCAGCATCGACATAAAAACTTCTAGTTTTCATGAAGGTTAACGGCTTGAAAAATACTTTATAACCAACTCGTGCATAAATTGTGCATGTTGTAATGGTTATTACCAACGGCACATAGAATGGAATAATTGTATTGAGCCAGCACAATAATGACCACACCAGCACTGAATCCAGTAGAAACCTGGCAATAGAGTTGGCCTGCGTTCTGCCCGCTACCACCATAATGGGTATAAATTTAACCATGAAATCCACCATAGTTATACTTGTTTACACCATCTTATAGACAGACAAATTTTCTCCGACTTTTTTTGAACGCAAAACGACCCCGAAAAACGGACATTATATGGTCAGGAATTTCGATAGTTTAAGAGAACATGGTAAATTTTTTCTATCGAAATTTGTGGAGAATTGAAATGAGCAGTGATGCCACTAAGATGGTTGAAGCCTTTGTTAAAGACCCATTAAGTTACGATAGATTTGGGCCAGAGCTTATTTCAAATCAAAAATGTGTCCTCAACATCAATGGGCATGAAATGTCAATTGATGAAGCAGTTAAGATGAGTGATATTGAAAAGTCGCTCTTAGATGAAATTTACCATCTCATAGACGCAATGACAAAAGCGGAAGTCAATTTCTCAAAGGGAAAAAAGAATCTTTTTCGTCGGATGTTCGATCATTTAACAGGTTCCGAAATCTTACGGAAAGCCCAGCTAGATATTTATAACAAAGTAGTTATGAAACTATGCGAACGGATACCTGATCATTTCAAAATGCTAACCGCTCATGCTGAAATCACGAAGGGTTTGGAGGCAATCTATGCGCAAGATATTCATCAGCTAGAGGTTTTCATAGATGTTGTTGAGTCATATCTGAAAAATAAGAACGAGTGTGACTATAGTGTCACAAGCAATGAATATATGGCAATTAACAGGCTACGGATAAGAGTTAATAACTTTCAGGGAGTTCTTGTTGGTTTAAAACTAAGTCAGGTTCAAGCACAAATGAGCTATGAAACAGCTGTCGATGTAAAAGATAGCCTTCGAGATATTAAAGATAATTTATTACCTATGTGGGAAGGGCAGGCTAAGAACATCAACGCCAGTGGTGTTTGTAGTGGTATTGATGAAGTGGCTCATGAAAAATTCAAGAAGCTGGTCAATAAATTAAATAAGAACATAAGGTGAGATAACATGAAGATCATAAATAGTATTGATATATTAGATGTCAAAGTGGCTAAGGAATTTGATAAATATGCTGTTGATGTAAGTATGGAATCATCAATAAAAGATGCAGTCAGATCTTTCCAGATTGGTGATATTGATGCCGCGCATAACTTTGGACGATTGGAGGACACTACTGATATTAATTATCTTGATAACCTCCTTCTCAGCGTCAGCTCATCATCTCAGGGCAAGAAGGGAGAGACTCTGAATGAGATTGTTGCACTGGCTCGTGAAGTCAGTAATGCAGTCGAACCAAGTTATCTTCAAAAGAAACTGTCACGGATACCGTATGTTGGGCCTTTCATAATGAAAGCCATCGGTCTTCATTTTAGTGCAATGTCAAGATTTGATTTAGTTAAAGGACAAATCGATATTTTAACCTCGGATATCGAAAGCATATCGGAGGGGTTGTTTGAAATGAATAAAAATATTGATGGAATGTATGACCAAGCTTTAACTAGTGTAAAAAATACAGGGGTTAACATTGTAGCTGCCTATTACATTCTGGAGAAGTTACAAACAGTTCAGGCTTCTATTCGTAAGGAACTAAAAAATCAGCCTGATAATACCATGCTGAGCATGGAAGCAATGAATATTGAACATCAAATCGCCCTCATAACAAAACGTCGAAATGACATGATCACGGAACAACAAAAGGCATTTGAAGACCTAAAGATGATGAAAATGATGAAGTTCAATAACCTCTCGATGGTAGACCAGTTTGAAACTATTATTAAAGTAACGATACCATCTTCTAAACGCAGCCATCTTATTATTGACCAGGCCGAAAGGAGTGATAAAAGCTCATTACTGATTCAGGCAATTGGTGATTCTGTAAATCAACAAGCCAGACGTCAAGCTTTGTTAGTAAAAGAGAGCAGTATTCGTGTAGCCAAAACAGCTAATCGTACTGTATATGATGTTGAGACAATTGATTACATATCAAACCAGATCAATGAGGCCGGTCGAGAAATTAAAAAAATCCACGACCGAGCCAAGACGCAACATACCCAGCTTGAAGCTCGCGCAGCGCAATGGAAGGAGAAGCGTTTTATGGTAGCAAAAGAACTGTCTTCCAAATAATAGTTAAATTTAGAGGATGTGCTATGGCTAGAATCAGACAAAGTAATCCATATGATGATGTTGAGAATGCTATTAGACGGAAGCGTGATAGAGCTATATATTTTACCTTAGCTATATCTCTAATCTTCGCTATTATATTTCTAATATTATGGTTTTGTATTCCATCAGACATGCCAGTAGATGAGCAAGTCAAACAGGTTTCTGACGATATATTCAACATTCTACGCTCCAATGAGTTAGTTCCTGAAAATGCTTTTGATACGATAGGATCATTTATTTCCATATATGGAAGAGTTGGTGTGGGTGTATGTATATTGATTGTAATACTAGGGGCAATTATTAATGGGAATGGTTTACAACTTGAGATAATGACAAGTTGCATAGTATTGTTTGTAGGGTTTAATTTATTTATTGCTGCATTTGGTGATGAGCCTCATAATTATAAATACAATACCGACAAAATAAGTACTGCTATGAAAACTGGAGACTTGGACTCTTTGTATGAAATCTATGGAGACAGAGGGAGTTTACTAAGAAAGTCAGTTGAAAAAGCACTTGCAGATCCTAAACCAGCTACTGCAAAAAAACTGGGAGATATCGATGGCCTGTTACTCAGAGGTGTAATAATTACTGCTGAAAAAGTATCTGATAGCAATTATAAAAATCATCTTGGAAACTTGGTTTTGTTAATGCCTGAATATAAAGAGGATAGTGTCAAAGACAAAAACACACTGTTTGATTCACAACTTTATAAAGCTATTGATTACCATATTTATGACATTGGTTACAAGTCTGGTGCGCTTGCTTCAAATCCTCTTTCTGCTTGGAAGTCGGGAAATGATCTTAAATCCAATTATATTAAATATATTATAAAAAGTACTGCTCTAATATTTTTTATACTTGCCGTAATTTTTGTGGTGATTATACTGCTGACGGTTAGAAATGGCCGTAGGCTTACTTATTTGATAGAGTCTAATATTAAATATCTGTCGAAATAAAATAAAACGCCCCTGCGGAGTATATAGTAAAAACAGTGTCTATTCGCGTGTGAGTGAGTGACAGGGCTTTACATATAACGTCAGCGGCTTTCATTTCAAACGTACATACTGTGTATAATGGTATGTACGTTTTTTATTTGCGCCGAGTCCTTCGGCGGTAACCATTCATCCATGAATTTTTGTTCAGTGTTTAATTGCACCTTGTGAGTGCGACTTGTTCCAACAAGTCGGGAGAGATAGGAGTTACGTCATTGGTTTAGCAGGACGGGGATAGTTATTTGCGGCAAGTACAGAGTTGTCGCCGCATCCATGCGGCTTTGACAGTTCAGTTGTTCACTCATTGATTCACCTTCTTGATTAATTGCACTTAATTTACCACCACATTGCAACCGCTCCTTACCACGTGTTGCAAATTAATCGCACCACAACTTTCACGGAAAGTACCACTTCGTCGGATCTCGGCTTTGTGCCAAAAACGGACATTGACTTTGGCTGTTACTGAATTGGGTAATGACTCCAACTTAATGATAGTGTTTTATGTTCAGATAATGCCCGATGACCTTGTCATGCAGCTCCACCGATTTTGAGAACGACAGTGACTTCCGTCCCAGCCTTGCCAGATGTTGTCTCAGATTCAGGTTATGTCGCTCAATGCGCTGAGTGTAACGCTTGCTGATAACGTGCAGCTTTCCCTTCAGGCGGGATTCATACAGCGGCCAGCCATCCGTCATCCATACCACGACCTCAAAGGCCGACAGCAGGCTCAGAAGACGCTCCAGTGTGGCCAGAGTGCGTTCACCGAAGACGTGCGCCACAACCGTCCTCCGTATCCTGTCATACGCGTAAAACAGCCAGCGCTGACGTGATTTAGCACCGACGTAGCCCCACTGTTCGTCCATTTCCGCGCAGACGATGACGTCACTGCCCGGCTGTATGCGCGAGGTTACCGACTGCGGC
>NZ_JAPPTE010000026.1:0-59770 GCF_026719375.1 Citrobacter sp. W9
CTCTGTCATGTGCTCAACGTCATAGCTGACTGGCCGGTCAATCAGGTCAGCGAACTGTTACCCTGGCGAATAACCCTGCCAACTGAATAACCCGTTCCCGTCAATACGGTTCTCGCTGTACGCTTACGTTTAATCTGCAAACCGACGGTATAAAGCTTCTCGCCATCGGAGCAGGCGTACGCCTTCTGCTGGTTCGTGAGGAGGATGTTACGGATTTCAGTCAACTGCGCCACGGCATTGGCGTCTACAACAGGTTGGGGCGCTGCAGCGGCAACGGCTGAAAAACCAAAGAGTGCGGCAAAAATTAGTTTCTTCATTTCATTTCCTTTCGTGCTATATCATTTTGATTATCGGCAGTTGTTCCTAAAACCCGACAAATTTTTGAACTGTCACTCTGGCCATTCCATATCTGGCTGTGGTGAACTTGTCTGTTTTGGGGAGAAGAATGGCTCGTTTCTGTGCCGGGCAGGAGGAACATAGGCAGGTTGTGGAAGTGTCAGGTTCCTCAATATTGCATCCGGCGCCAGCTGAATTTCTTCAGCGTTTACTTCCGTCGATTCTGACTCAGGTTTATTGAGTGTGATGTACCGGATTGTTCGTTCCGCCATAGTGGTTGTTCTGATGATCTCCAGCGCTTCTGCCCAGAGGTTTTCTTCCCGTCCTCCGTGGTCCATGTCATATTCTGTCATCAGATTGTGTGCTTCCTGCCGATTGGCCAGCCGCTGCTGGAAGGTATCGATTATCTTCCAGGGTTCAGTTCTGGCCGCTTTACGCCGGCGCGAGGGTTTTTCTGTAAGTACACCAATGATTTTGCTGACGTTCTCCGCTGCCGGCAGACGGCGCTGTGCTGTTCGTGGGACAAGTTTGCGCAGTTGCTTAAGATTCGGTGGGTTAATCGTGATATATCTATTGATAATGACGGGGGCATTGCATGTTTTATCCTGAGGTTCGATGTAGAAAGATGCTCCTGGAACTGGATCACCTTGAAACACTGTGTAGTTCTCACCGGGTTGTAGCTTAATCAGGTCCTGCACATTGATTTTGTTCTCCATCTGGATATTGATGTGGTCACCATCGATCCAGGAAGTGCCAATGAGACCGTCTTGCCGCTGCAGGCTGACCATATTCGCCCGGGCTTCCTGCCCTGCAGCATTACTGATTGTTCTTGCCGTTTTATCATCACTCACGATTTTTCCGGCGACTTTGGTGCCTGCGTTCTGCATAAGGGTTGCGACGTTGGCCGCTGAGGTCTGATTTTCAATGCGCTCCTGGTCCTGACTCATCATTACAAGTGCAAACTCAAGAGAGCGTACCTGTGTAGCCTGAACGGCTATTCGCTCAGTGTAGTAGGCTCCCACCTCATCGAGATAATTCATGTAGGGGAATTTGCCTTTGTATTTGGTGATTTCAAGCGCTTCTGAGTCCAGTCCCTCCAGCTTGTGTCCAAGGTCCCGGGCCAGGATCATGCTCTGCTGGGTAACAAACATTCTCCCCAGTGCAGAGGTTGTGTGCTGCGACGTGTTCATGGCCGGGATCAACACCAGGAGTATGCGGTCGCTGTGAATACTGTCACGAATATCGATGTCGCCGGCATCCTCAGCGAAGATATTGCCGAACGTTTCTGTGAATGTGTTGAAGGTTTCCAGAAACTGGCCCGTCAGGTAGCTGTGCTGCTTGCGCGGCTCTTCTGTCCAGGCTGAAGGCTGCCGCACGGTGGCCATATCGAAACCCGGTACGTCTACCAGATAATTATAGAGCGGAGAGACAGCTTCTTCTGGCCACTGATCATCCACGGCACGGCAGTAAAGCCCGGCCAGTTTCTCCAGCGGCATAAACTCGCGGAGCAACTGCAATGACATGGTTTTGTTTTCACGGACACAGTAAAACTTTGTGCCAAAGACCAGCGCCTTGTTCATTGCAATAGCTCTGGACTGCCATTCTCCACCCTGTACGTTGGTCGGCAGCATTGATTGCATCGTCTCAGCCACAAAGGCCTCAGTGCTGTAGCAGAAGGGGTTCCACTGGTGAGACTGTGGCCGACTTTTATCTCCGTTCTGGATCATCTCACTGCGGGACATGCCGCTGTTCATGAAGTTGATGTACTCCACATCGTCCTCACGCCCAAAGCGGCGAGCCAGATAGTAGCAGGTACGTGCAGTGTCGTTCTGCGCCTTGCCGTCAACAAAGGTGAATCCCCGTCCCCAGCAAAATGAATTGAGCATCCACGCATAGATGGTTTCGGTTTTCCCGCCACCGGTCGAGGCAAAGAACATTACATGGCGGGTCAGATCGTCAAGGGTGAGCCACAGCTCGCGTCCGATATCATTCATTCGCTTATAGCCAATGTAGAATATCCCCTTACCTTTGCTTTCCTGCGTTGTTTCGTACTGAAACAGTGAGGGAAATGCTCTGAAAAAACTGCGTCGTACCTTCCTGTCTTCAGACGGATCTACTTTATTGAGGTGGACTGGCATTCGCATCGGCATGCGCCAGCGGTGGGTACCGAAGCTGATGCTGGCCACTATGGCCAGCAAAAGAAAGAGCGGTATGGCGAGTGGCCAGATAAAACTCGCCACCACACTTCCAGCCATAATTCCGGCATACAGCAGGTGGTCGCGCATAAGCTCAAGAACAGGGGAATTCCAGGCATTGCGCTTCATTAGCGCCTGATTTACGGGCGTATTATTCATCAGAATGCCTCCGGGAAACCCCGGCCTTTAGGCCGGGGAGGAAAGGAAGCGGTTTTCCGGCTAACTGCCTTTTGCATAATCAAATTGTCCTCTTTAGTATGTGAAACGATGAAACGCGCCTATAAATACCGGTTTTACCCGACACCAGAGCAGACTGAGCTTTTAGCTCAGACGTTTGGCTGTGTACGTTTTGTCTATAACAGCATCCTCCGCTGGCGCACGGATGCGTACTACGAGCGAAAGGAAAAGATCGGCTATATACAAGCCAGCGCGCGATTAACTGCACTGAAAAAAGAGCCAGAATTCGCCTGGCTGAATAACGTTTCCTGCGTACCCATGCAACAGGCGCTACGCCACCAACAAATGGCCTTTGCTAACTTCTTCGCCGGACGAGCCGCATATCCAGCCTTCAAAAGCAAACGCCACAAGCAGGCGGTTGAGTTCACTGCGAGCGCGTTTAAATATCGTGACGGCAAGTTGTACATGGCAAAGAGCAAGGCGCCGTTATATGTGCGCTGGAGCCGTCAGTTGCCGTCTGCGCCATCCACTGTCACTATCACCAAAGATGCCGCCGGACGATATTTCGTATCCTGTCTTTGCGAGTTTGAACCTGTATCACTGCCGATTACCGTTTCCACGGTCGGCATTGATGTTGGTTTAAAAGATTTGTTCGTCACCGACAGCGGATTCAAAACCAGCAATCCACGCCACACGGCTAAATATGCGAAGCGACTGGCTTTGCAGCAACGCATGTTAAGCAGGAAGAAAAAAGGCTCAAAGAATCGTGCCAAAGCCCGCTTAAAGGTCGCCAAACTCCACGCGAAAATGTCCGATTGCCGGATGGATAACCTGCATAAGTTGTCCCGCAAACTGATTAACGAAAACCAAGTTGTTTGCGTCGAATCCCTTAAGGTGAAAAACATGATCCGCAACCCAAAGCTGTCAAAAGCGATAGCTGACGCAAGCTGGAGCGAACTTGTTCGCCAGCTACAGTACAAAGGGGAATGGGCAGGGCGTAGCGTTGTCGCTATCGACCAGTATTTCCCTTCTTCCAGACGTTGTAGCTGTTGCGGCTTTACCATGAAAAACATGCCTCTTGATATTCGTCAGTGGCTCTGTCCTGAATGCGGGGCAGACCATGATCGTGATATCAACGCGGCCCGTAATATAAAAGCTGCCGGGCTGGCAGTGTTAGCCCATGGAGAGCCTGTAAATCCTGAACCGCATCACGCGGCTTAGGTTCGGCTCGTTGAAGTGGGAATCCCCGTTCTTCAGGGCTGGGAGCAGTCAAGGGTTACTCCTGGATGCTAAGGGAACTCACAAAACGGTCGACCTGTTCTTGTGTCATTGGATCGGTAATTTTCATGAAGTGAGCGATTTTATCAGGTGCGGCCAGCATGCCTGTTGCCAGACGAATGCCTGTGTCAGTCAGCACTGTCGGTGTACCTGAGAAACCAAATGCGCGGAAGCCTGTATCGTTTACGGCCACTACGGCTTGAGCCGACACGGAACAGTCTGAACTCACCTGTTGAGAGGTCGCCTGTCCAGGAACCTGCATGCCTGCGTCCGGGCGAAAAAGGTCGCTCCATGCTAAAGCACGGGCAGTCAGGTCTTTCTCGCACAATACCGGAACGATTTTATCTACGGCATCGCCACCGTCATTGACTACAGATACAGGGAAAATGACCACGTTGTAATTTTGTGCCAGCTGTTCGATTGCTGGTTCCATGCTTTTGCAAACCGCACAGGTTGGATCGAGGAATGCATACAGCGTACGTTCATGTCCGTTTGAGAGTGGGATGGTGAACAGACCCCGATCGGCGCTGCGCTTCAGTATGGCTACCATCTTCTGTCGGGCTGACTGTTCCGTCGCTTCTGTTGTTACTGGCGTAGGGGGAGTTACCGGTGTTGCTGCCGTCTGCAATGCTTCAGCAGGAGAGGCCGGTAAGGATTCATGGCTTTCCTTCATAATATTCTGCATATTGGCGGATTCAGCCTGTGCAACGTGGCTGACTGTATTGTCAGTCGGCGGGAGAACCGTCATTTTAGGTTGTCCCTGAATAGCGGCAGACTGTCGTGGCTGAACAGGGACAGGCTCTTCAGGTATTGTCAGTTCTGTGCTACTGAAATTAAGTGAGGTATGGTTGCTTGTACCCATGAACCATAACGAGGACGCAATCAACGCACCGCCAACAAACAGGGCAAGGGCTTTAATTCGCCGTTTTATCACCGCCTTACTCTGAGTTTTGAGTTGCAGTGCAATGGTGTTGAATACTTCTACCGCATCGTGCATCGGGTCATCAAGAAGTGTCACGGCTTCTTTTGAAAGCTCATAAAAGGCAATGAGTTTTTTATCATGAATGGCCATACGCTGTGGTTCGCGGAATATGAGCAGGGCCTGAGGATCGCCTTCTCCGCTTTGATGTAAAACCACAATTGTGTCGTAAATGAAATCGTTACAACGAAAGGTGGTGTAGGTGCTTTTCTGTGACATAAGGAGACTCCAGTAGACGGTATGTTAATTCGCGTTAGATATGTTCGGATTTTCAGAAGATGGGAGCGTCGTCGCCTCCCGGGCGAGTGATAACATCTTCCGTCAGTGACCAGTTGGTCCGGATGCGGCGCTTGCGGTCTCGGTCTGGCTGAGGTTCGTCCCAGATTAGCCCCAAGGACAGCATATCGATGCGCAGTCCCTCAATGGCTTCATCGACGCAGGCTTGCGGGCAGGGCAGGCCAAGTCGTATAGCCTCACTTTCGGTGCGGGCGACGGCGACGATACCTGCTCCTTCAATAAATCCTTTGGTGGTGTTTGCCCGGTGCAGGGCATAGAAGAGGGGACGATCCACTCCCTTGAGCCATAACCAGTTAGGCGGTGTCAGCCGTAAATCATGTGCGTACAGCCAGACCATGCCACTTCTGACGTAGCGGTGCTCATGCAACCACTTTTTCGCGCCTTCGCTCTGGATGACACGCTTAAAGGCAGTTCTGGCCAGCGCATAGACTGGTACTGAGAATTTCCCCTTATCACGGCGACTTTTGAGACGGCAGGAACGGTTCAGTTCATCCATCAGCGCTTTTGCTGCCGGGCGATCGTCCAGGAAAAACTGAAGGCCGAATATTGCGAACAGAGTTTTTTCATGCGGCGCAAGGCTTTTCCATCCATTCAGCGGACGTCCCAGCTGCGCCATGAAAACAGCCCGGCAGCGGGCAACATCGAGCTGCATGTTACTGATGAGTTGATGTTCTTCTACGAAACCTTCCGGGGTTTGTGCCGGACGTCTTTCCGGGCGACGTTTATCCAACAAGAGACGACTGGCATCTCCCTCACTAAGGATGGGGGAAATTGCAGGAGAAATAGCTTCCATGGCGAACGGCAATGTACTTATGTCGAGTACCCGCCGAGTTTGCCAGTTGCGGGCTGGATGGTGTAACCAGCTCCACAGGGAAGCGGTGGACAGGGGAATGAGGAATATCATCAAGATCCCTGTAGTTTGCTCCATCACGTTGATCCACTGATCGTACGTGATGTATTGGGCATTGTTGGCGGTGACGGCCAACAGGTTATAGCGCGGTGCGGCCCAGGTATGGAATGGTCCAAAGTCAGCCATACCCCACAGGATATGCAAAATGAAACATGACCAATACACAAACTCGGGCAAGTACAGCCAAGCGACAAGCAGAACCATAATGCCCAGGATGGCGAGGGCGCCGAGAAATTCAAGCGGGTCATTCGATCCCACGCGAGCGGATGTCATGGATAAACTCCCAAGATGAAGACTAACTAAATAAAAAAGGGCAACAACGCATGGACTTATCTAAAGTCTGTAGGCGTGTTTACTGATGAAAACGGAAGGTGAAAATATATTGATTGGTTAAAAATTAAATTATTGTGGATCTGATATGGATCCCCTTTATTTGAGTAATAATCAATAAGGAGTCAGATTGTGGTTTTAATTATCATTGTCTGTTTTAGAGTGAATTTTCAGGGCAATGATCTTCGTTAATAAAAATAGCCGGTAATTAAACCGGCTATTTATTGGAGGGGAGTAGATGTGTTTTAGGCAAGAACGGGAACTGGTAGTCCTGTCAGAGCTTCGATCTCGGCACGTTTTTTATTCACGACATCATTGAAGTTAAAGTTATAGCTGTATCCTTTATTGTTCATTGCGTGCAAATGGTTAGCAATACTGGATGCAGCGCCGGTATCAATAAGAATCATCGGCAACGATGTGAACTTTGTGAACAGGCGCAGCTTTGAGTCTTCAACCTCTGTACGGGTTAGGCTGTAAGCATCGAAACCAATGACATCCATAACGTTGCCAGGATAGATTCTGATGTACAAAAACGTTCCTTGCTGGAAGTCGAAACCCAGATAGGTACTTTGCCAGAAGAGCCAGCCTTCTGAGTTGATGTCCGGCTTGAAGTGCCCTGTATCCTTGATTTTCTCAATAACAGCAAGGATCTTTTTTTTGCGATTATTGGCTATAGCATAATTGATAGCAAATGGAGCGACTAACAGAAAGCAACTCGCTAATGCGTATAGATACGCCTCCGCGCGAACAAACTCATCCATTGAGATAGAAAGTGAGCAAAGCAAGAAGATCAGCACGAATGAGATAATGCCGAACTTCAAAAATAATGATTTTGCTACAGAGTATAAAACCCACCACTTAGGGAATCTATCTTTCATAGTCAACCCTCCTTATGTTTTGTTATCTATATTATAGCGACACTGTATAGATGTCCACTCATTAGCTTTTTATTCCATCATTATTATTTTCACCAGGACCATTCATTCCCTTAGTATTAACTCCAGGTGTATGCCGTATATTTCTCCCACCGGCTACAAACATATCTTTCACTGAGCCAGCCATACTTCCAAGGGTATTGGCTGCATCCCGACCACCAAGGAAGGAAATGACGTAGTCAGGTAAATAGGCCTGCAAAGCGAATATGCTAGATACAAGAGTTGTGCAAATCCGAGCATAAATCATTAAAAAACCGGCCATGCTGAATAACCCTGTCAACGAGTTTGCTTGAACATTGACCAGAGCTGCGCCAAAAAGTGCATGAAGGATAGTTCCGGTCGCAACAATAGCAACGGAAGCAAAGAAAAATCCAAAAACCATGAGTGAGGGACGAATCATGGTATCGATAAAGTAGATGTAACCATATGCTGCTCGACTACCTCGGTCCTGAGACGTACCCAGATGTGTGGCCCCCCACAGAGGCCCAGCTGCACAACCCACCAAAACACTTACTATCCAGTTACCAATACCAGTCATCCAGTAGATAAACGGAATAAATGGCAAGTAAATTGAAAGTGTAAATCCAGCGCTAAACATAAGTAATAACAAGAAGTAAACTGCTGGGGAAATGGCATCAAGCCCTTTATCTACAGCACTAATTGCACCTGTCATATTGACAACTTTTCCAAGAAGCGATGATTCCCCCCCTGCAACCACAGCACGTAGGATGGTGTAAGCTGTCAAAGTACCTTCAGCTGCAACAAGAGTGTAATCCCCAACATTTTTCATCTTAACTAAAGGGTTTACTTGTCCTGTTGTAGTACCAGTTCCACTATAATTTGTTGCAATATTGCTTGTTAAACTTACGAAAAATGGGGAAATGGAGTTCATGAGTATGCTATTTGGATCATTACCCTCTGATGCGTTTAACTCATTTTTCGATGTTGTTGTGCCTGCAGGAGGAACATAACTGGAGTTTTGCAACTGAGTTCGATAGGCACTCATTAACGCGCTGAAAAGATCACCGCTGCCAATTTCCCCTAAAGAGGACATCCCACTGGTCGCCGGCGCGCGACTGGCAACTTCAGTTAGGCGTTGGTTGGCCGTTGCGAAAGTTTGATACCAAGCGCCGAGAGCCGCCCAGCCGTATGTATCGAGGTAATTCCTGACAGCATCCTGAATGCCATTTTGCTCACTCTGTGCCGGCAGCGCACGCTGTACTGTTTGTTCATAGTTGCTGGCAGCGCGTTGAATGCGGGTTTCTATATCCGGGAGTGTGCCGTTTCCGGTCGTTCGCTTATTCATAAATCCTGTAACAAACTCGCTGGCAGCGCTATCCATATCCTGAATCATTGCTTCCATCGCTTTGTTTTGTGCGTCCACGACTTCACGTGTGTCGCTATTACTGAAGGGATTAAAGAAGCTCCCAGAGCCAGACGAGGAGCCTGATTTCTGTTGTTCCGGAATTGTTGCTGTGCCACACACTCCACTGCCATTAGTGACCCGGTAGGTATAATTCCCTCCAGACGAACTGGATATCTCCATCATTTTTGCTGTGGTGGAATTGGCAGTGCTGCTGTAATCGTCTAGTGCTGTATTGATGGCGTATTTACACAGCTGCATCTCAAAAATGCCACGTGCAGAAGTACGGGTTGAGGCCTGTGTGGGCTGCACAGTCAGGGAGTAGCCGCTGGCAATATCACTTGCTGCTTTGGACACCATCAGGTTGGCAGAACCTACCCCCATAATCGATGCGCCCCAGAGGATGATGAGTTGTGACATACTCCAGCCATTGGCTGTCGGAATAATCATCAAGAATCCTGAGACTGTACTCAGCGTACTGGTGATATCGCGATCTCCACTGAATACCTTGCCCTGATGCCCCGTTTTGTTGATGTACTTTAAGCCAATAATTACAAACCAGACGACGGCAAGGACGGCAATAATTCCGTTAAAGAGAGCAAACAGATTCCCGATCATCGTGGTATTACCGGCGGCGAGAGGGTCTAGCACCACGTCGCCGAAGATAGTGACCAGAGCCTGTCGGGAAAGGTCCTGGGCATTGGTCGCAGCAGAGACTATATCATCGTAAGTGACACCGGCGCGTGCCGGGATAGCAGGTATAAGCAGCCCTGCACAAAGCGCACGAATGAGATTTTTCACGGTAACTCCGGATAAAACATGAATGCCGGGATGGCGGTTGGGGCAGAAGAGGGCCGTTATTTTCCGAGAATGGAATCTCGTAAGGCATGTGTTTCCGTCCTGAAATGCTGAAAGGTGCCTCCTTCAGCAAGACTCACACGCCGGTTGCGTAACTGCCACAGTCGATAGGTTACGATTAGCGCTTTTGACCACGCCACGCCAGCGCCGGAAAACAGCACCACACAGGTGCTGATCTGGTGTGCAGTGATACTCCCACCGATGATGAATGTTGTCAGTGGTGCAAGCGGAACGAGTATAATCATAAGCCAGAACAGAAATCGCCAGCGCCGGCGCTGGCTAACATACCCCTTATCCAGCTGTTCGGTAGTACAGCCGGATTCCTCAACGGCTTTTTCCCAATCAGGAGAAGCAGGCAGTTTGTCGTCGGTGTTAAGCTCAGGAAAGGCATCACGCATTCGCTCCAGATTGCGTGATGTCATGTGTTGAGCTGATCGTAGAAACCACTTCGTTTCCTGCACAGGTAGAAAGATGCTAAGCAATCCGATGGTGATACGCCCGGTGAGGCTTTTTTTTCGTGAGACTATTTTTTCAGATGTCATTTGGCCGCTCCCTGGTTCATGGCTGATTCGAGTTGTTTTAGTCGTGGGGCATAGGACTGACGGGCAAAGGCAGCGAGCAACTGGCCGTCGATAACGTTCCCTTTGCGTATCAACTCTTTAATGTCATTAAGTTGCCAGTTCATCTGCGCCGTGGTTCGGATGAGTTCGCGCATAAGGTTATCTCCGTTCATTTGCTGCAGGTCAGAGAGATAGGCTGTATTGGCATATCGACGTCCGGCCTCAAAGGATTCAAATTCTCGCTGGCTCATGTAGCCTTTCGCTTTCGCCTCCGGTGAAGCCACATCATCAAAATACTGCGCTGCGGAAGGGGACTGCAGTGCTTCTTTCAGGGCATCACGGGTGGTTTCACTAGGCTTACTGTCGGCAATCAGCGAGAGCTGAGGTTCAGAGGCGGCATCGGTGATACCGTTGTACTCGTTGAGCAATCCTACATACGTCCGTCCGGTTACGGTGTTGACTTCACCTTTACCGGGCGTGCGACCGGCCGAAGGGCGCGATGTGTTTTTCATGTAGGCCATTGCGGCGTCGGTCTGTTCCTGTGTCCAGGACAGTGCTGGTGCCGTCCCTTCCGGTCCTGCTCCACCATAGATCGAGCGTACTTGGCTGTCACCACCGGGCATTTTGCTGACGGCTGGGCAGATCCCCGTCCCACCAAAACGCTCATATTCTGCTGCTGTGCAGTACGCTGCATGCACGTTCGCACCGTCATAAGCGTCGCGGGCCTGCTCTTCTGATGCAGTGGAAATCCTCTTACGCACCGCTGAGCTGGAAACGCCTTTGCCGGAAGAGAGTTTTGATGCAGTACTACCTGACGCACTTTTACTTTGTGCAGCAACGCCGGAGGCTGAATCACTGCAGACCGAATCCGGTACCGAAAAACTCTGTCGAGCTTCTTCCAGCCGCTGGGTTTCATTATTGAAAATCATTTGCTGACGGGTGGCCTGTCCATCCTGATTAATCAGCGCACCGAGCTTGTCAGCATTCTGTGTGATTGCTGTACCGGTGGCCTGCTGCATCTGTAGTATTTCGACCAGCGTTGCCTGGATGGTGGCCATCTCAGGCAGAACCTGAGTAGTTATCGGAACACTGGAGTTCACGTTGACTGTTAAAGCACTGGCAACTGTGGGAAGGCTGGACGCGATGGCAAGCGCCAGCGCGGGGAGATGGCGTTGTATCATGAAATTCTCCATTTAGTTGAGCGGGGTAAATACGTTGGGAAGGCGAGCTGACTGTGGGTCGGGGGCGAGGGCTACCAGAGGGAAGGTCTGAAAGCGTCTGCTGATACGTCCTTCCCGGCTGCGGGTGTCTATGATAGTCAACCCACGACGAGCGATCCGTGAGTGAGTTGAAGGGGTAATATCCAGTACCGGCCAGTCTCCTGGGCTGAGTTGTGGGGTCTCTGCCCCCTCCGGCCATAACCAGGTATCATCACTTAACACCGTCCTTATATCCTCAGGTAACAGCCACTGGACCACATGACGCGATTCTCGCACCTGTTCGCCTGGCTCTTTTACCTGCCATATGGCCGTAGTAACCAACTGGCGAGGACGATCTTTGATCGTAAGAAGAACGCCACAGGCTTCTTGTGGAGCCCGACGATCAGTAGCGTATACAGCACGAGAGTTCACTGCACTGTCTGTACGAAAGTGACGAGATGGTAGAACAAACTCCACGCCGTCAACATCGATCATCAGGCGTGAAAGTCTGACCTGTCCCTTTGCCGGGCGACGGCAGCGTGGCGTCAGGTGGATGGAACACATCACAGGTCATACCCCAGTTCGTTAATCATTTCGTCCGCCATCAGTTCGATGACACCCTTATCACCACGGACGCCACTGTTACGCTCTCTGTACTCAATGAGTTTTTTTGCAGACCCACGTGGGAACTTATCTGCCAGCAACTGACGGGCACGGGCAGTGCCGATCGTCGCGGAGAGATTTTTGCGTAGCGCACCGTCTTTTTTGTCTGAGTTAAGCGACCACAGCTCCAGCGGTCCGAGCGTAAACCGGACAATCCGCGCCAGCGTGCCCTGGGTCGTGCGCATCATACACAGCATCGGTACTCCACTACCGTCTGCAGCAGGACCGGCTGGCATACGCAGGAAAGCATGGAGATTGTGTTCGGGGATCTTAAAACTGTCCCGTAAAAGAGGGATGTCTTCCTGGCGGTAGCGCAGCAGCCAGAGGGTGTTGGCAGAATCGAGCAGGCTTTTCGGGTAGTCGGTAAGGAACTGGGTACTTAACACCGTGCGGATGCCAAACTTACGCTGTTCCCTGTCCTGCGTGTCCAGCGCTTCGAAGATGAAATCAATGCCCTTGACGTTGTGTAACTCGTCGTAGATTTTGGTTTTCATTTCGCTGTCGAGTTGGTTGATACGCCGCATAATGCCCGGGAGATAGGCTTCCGGCACCGTTTTCACTATCTCTTCCTGATACTGAGGAAGCGTAAAATCACCAGCTGTTATGTGGCCAGCAAAGAGGAACATTATGCCGGTTTTCAGTCTGCCTGCCGGAGTCTTATCGCCGGCGACGTTGTTTAAGTCTACGGCAATAATGCGTGTGTTCGGGTTCAGCGCGAAACGAGTCCGACTGGCCATCATCGGATAGTCCTGACGAGCCTGAATCATGCAACGCTCAATGTATTCCAGCAGTGGCTCCTGTGAACCGTCACGCTGTACTCTGCCAAAACTCTCCTGAATTGCCTCACTGCGTAGTAGCGCTGGCATATCAGCGAGTTCGGGTACTGCCTGATAGTGCGCCCGTTGAGCCGCGGATAACTGCCCGCGCTCATGGAGGAGATCACGTACTTCATACCATGGCGTCGCAGTCCACCATTCCTGATCGTGCTCATCTCTCAACCCGGATGACTCCAGTGCCTCATCCACTTCTGGCTCTACGTTTGACCGGAACATGTTTGGCTCAATACCGCTGCGCATGTCGAACGCCAGATCAATCAGGCGGTTCACTATCTGCCGGGTATCGGTCGGGTTAGGAGGCGTCCCTTTATCCGGTTCTATACAGAAGGCCATCAACATGGACGCGATAAATTGCTTCTCCGGCGTTACTGGCTTATGGGCACCGTACAGGATATCGAAAACATTGCGCGACTTAGACGGGTCGTTGCTGAGAATAATACCGACGGCTTCGTCCTTTCGCTCCTCCGGCAGACTGTCACGAATCAGCTGGATGAACCCCATAGCGCTGAACCCTTTATCGATATGCGCCACATAGGGAAGTGAAACTTGGGCGGAAGATACCTGTATTTCCGTCAGGGTATTAATCAGTACCGACTTACCAAGACCTGAGTCACCTGGTGCAAGTTCGGTGTGCTTGTTCTGTCGTGAAGAACCCAGCCCAACTTCCCAGGCGCAGCCGTCTTCAGTGTGCAGCATCAAATTACCTTCCCCGCGCCAGACGGAACCTGGTCGGTTGAAGGGCAGCATAGAAAGCGCATGGGATAGTGGCGGATAAAGCGGGACGGGGCCTGAACCTGCTGACGCTGCCAGCATGCTGTTTACCCATCCCCGACGTGGATCACCGAAGGTTGTGGTCGTGTTACAGACTCCCCATCCCTGCATAGCTGATTCAAGCAGCATCTGATTACGGGTGCATATTTCACGGGTACGCCCCCAGGTGGAAGCCACAATGGTCATCACACAAACTGGATCTCGTTCATCCGTTTCAGCCAACTGCGTAAAAGCGTCGTAAAGAGGACGAATGGAGGGAATAAATTGTCCAAATGATGAAATATTCTTTTTCCAGCCCAGCGCCTTCATCCCACCCGGCATTATATCGATCCGAATACGCCAGGGAACGGCACGTGGAACCAGTTTAACCAGTTCATTGAAGGGGCTGGGGTTCTGAGGAGGCAGAGTTATGGCTACCATGCCATGCCATAGTCCCTCTGCAAACACAAGATTACCTTCAGTTTTTGGTGTACAACCAAAAACCTGAAAATTCAGGAAGGGAGCAAGCAGAGCCGTGGCGTCATCATCCTGAAGCGTACCCGAGGGTGCGGCTTTCCCCGGCAGTGCCGGGCGCCATGCTGCCGATGTGCTGTTACGTGCTGTTTCACGTCTGATTTCGTTACAGAACTCAGGCACGTCTAGCAGGCGGACAAGTAAGCCGTCTCCGCCGCGTACGAGTGCTTTTTCAAGAGTAGAGATAAAGCTGTCATGCCTGATCTTCAGACCAGACATTTGCCAGCGCCAGGGCTCCTGTCCAAAGCGCGCGACCGGCGCTTTATCCTGGATAGCCCGAACGGTGGTATTGAAATCTGCTCTTTCCTGATGGCTCACCAGTGTCGGTGAACTCCAGACGGCAAGCCAGCATCGCTCACGGACAAGCCAAGGTGAAATTACGTTTACCTTTTCATTGAGCAGGTCATCCAACTGGATGCCGATGTGCTGAATTGAGCGTTTTTGTGGGGCGATCATGGTGCTGACTTCGTCACGCCCTTTTTCCGGATCTCGTTCAAAAATGAAGGCCAACTTATGGCCGGTATTTTTCCAGGTCGTACTGAGTGTGGATGTGAGGTGCGCGATCATTCCTTCAAACGCATCCGGATGGTCGGCTGAGGCGGTTTCTGATAGTTCACGCAATGCCCCGGAAATTTCAAATACAGAGAGGTAATAACCATGATGGGTTACGCCAATATAAGGTGCTTCCAGCCAGGGTCTGAGTTCCAGGTCGTGTTTGTCCAGTCCGATCACAGTGCGAATGTCGCAATAGTCGACAAAGTCAGCAGAGATGGTGAAACGGGAAAAGGTGTTCATAACGTCTTCAATGGCGAAGACAAGGCGGTTGATATTCATAGCAGTGAAGACTCCACCAGGATGGCGTGTATTGATGGGCTCGATGGCGCATCTGTGTGACGAGGTGCGCTTCAGTTTTGTGTGACAGTGGTGCCAGTGGGCAGCGCCGATACTATTTTTTTCTGCGGGATTTCTGACAGCACGTCACTGTCCGTTACTGAATCCGGTGTAAGGATCAACGCCACTCCATTCATTTTCTGTCGCATGTCATCGCGAATGACTGGCGGGAAGCGTTTAAGCGCATCGGCATAATCAGCAGGCCGCCACCCTCCGAAACGTTCTTCCAGAGGCAATCGATGCCGGGTCAATTCCGACAGCACCCGGCGACCCTCCCGAATTTTGTAAGGAATGTTGCTGAAGACGGCCTGCAGCGCTTTTCGGTTCAGGGCGACGACATTACGTGGATGCAGATCCGGTAACCAGACCATTACCCCCTGAGCAGCAGCAAACCCGTTGAGGGCATGCCAGGCGTGGCAGATAAAACAGAGATTAAACGGCTGCGTGAGCCGTTCGAACTCAGCATATTCAGTATCAGACAGTAAACCGGTATCGGTCAGAAGCGCGGTGGGAATCTGGCGCAGGGCAAGGCGGCGGGCTGCAAGTGATGCGTGCTGCATCCCGGTTTGTGCGGCTTTCAGTGCACGAGTATGTTTTTCGTATTCAGCCGGTACCTGTGGCGTGGGGCGGGACGCCAGCTGAGCCAGCGTATCTTTCGCTCTGACGAGTCTGGCCTTTGCATCATGTGCTTCTTCCGCAAGTCGGGTTAAGGGCAGGGATTCCGGTAACATAAACAGATGTTTCATATCAGCACCGCAGCAATAGCAGCGTCCCCCTGAAACGCTCACAGGGGCAGGAAGCTGGGGGGCTGTGGTATGGACAACATCAGGTACTGGAAGTGAATGTAGCCACCGAAGGTCAGGTGTCTTTTTCTTATTACTCATCGTTTTCTCCTGAAAGGGTCGGTAAACACCGACCCTTTCCTGTGCTTAGCTGATATTGACGGAGCTGGTACCAAGCTGTTTCTGGGTACGACTCATAACTTCAGGGACAACGGCCAGCAGACCGCCAATAGCCAGACCTGCACAGCAGCGGCCCACGGTGATCTGCGGGTTGGTACCAACTTTTTTGAAAGCCAGCAGGGAACCGATGAAGATGAATACTCCGATCGCCTGGGCAATTTCCAGGCCAGAAGTTTTACCACTTTTAGCACCGGCAGCGGCGCTGCTAAGCATGTCAGCAAGATCGCCTTCGGCGAAGGCCATGCCGGGTAACAGGAACGTGGCCAGGGCACACAACCCCTGAATCATTCGCTCACGGCACTTCATCATGGTCAGCTGACAGAAAATAACAACGGCATAAATACGCGCGGAAATAGCACGGAAAAGTGACATGGTGTCTCCTTGGGTTATAAAAAAACGAATGGTGTTAAAAAGCGAGTCCGAAGGTGGCGAGCGCGGCATCGATGAGCTGAGGTGAAAAGACCATCGCGGTTCCGGCCATCAGTTTTACGGTCGCGGCACGAATGCTTTCGCTTGAACTGAGCGCGGTATGCCCTTCAAGTTCTGAACGTCGAAACATATCTAGTGCTGCATAGACAAATCCCACACCTGCGAGCCGAACCAGGGAAAGCACGGCGTTAGCGGCCCCTGCAGCAACGCCGTAGGTGGCGGGCTGCACATAAGCGATTGCATCAAAGGATGTAGCGCCAAAACCAAGCTGAGCACCACTGGCATTAATTATGGAGGGAAGGGATACCAGTGCGGCGCAGGAAAAAAGGCCAATAGCGAACCTGCCCGGGGATAAGGGACCACGACTGGAACGTTGCCGGACCAGTAGGGCGATGAGGCCAAAAAAACCAATCATCTCAGACCAACTGAACAGTAAATCCAGTCCAGCGGTGAAGATGCCCGAAGCCAGGTTCTCTATTAGCGTAATGGCATCCAGTGCCATTAGCGCAGGGTTCCTCCTGTTGTCACCACAGAGCGTGTGGCGGGATCAATCTGACGAATAGTGACTTTACCCAGCGTATCCCCCTCCCGGACGGACCAGGTACTGCCCTGCCATTTAATCCAGGCCATTCCCGACTCCAGTGACATGATTTTCATGCCTGAAATAGCACTGGCTACCTGCCGTTTTTGGGACCTGGAAGCGGGTTTTGAGGTATCAGTGACGCTTGCCCGGGCTTCCAGTACTGCCAGCTTTTGTATCAGGTCATTAAGCTGGGCACGCGTTTCTACCGCGTATGCCTCATCCCTCTTGATAGCATCAGACAGACGGGTGACGCTGTCTTTCAGTGACGTCATAGAGTCATTTATCTTTCGATCACGGTCGTTCAGCTCGTCACGAATATCCGTCATCATGCTCGCCGTATCGCCCTGGAGCATCGGAGGTGCAATTTGTGTCGCTGGCTGCGCTACGGGGATCGAAGCCCTCGTGTGCTGGATAGTCTCAACTGCATTTTGCGGTGCACCGTCGAGCGTACTTTCAACCTCACTGAAGCTGCTTTCAGACGGTGTGTTATTTGTAAATGACAGTGACGGACCGAACAGATACCAGAGGCTGGCCACTGCCAGAAGAGTTATCCCGAGAAGCCACGGTAGAGAATAGCCAAACAGCAGCTCCCGTTTCCATAAAGGTGGTTTCTGACGGGGGTCTGGCGCGCCAAAATCATCCTCGTTTTCCAGCGTATCTTCTTCAGGTATGTCAATTTGCTGATTCATCATTGTTCCTCACGGGTACGGTGTCGCCATATTGACGACGGATTTCAGCCTGGCGGCGCGCTATAGCTTCCTGCAGGCGGGATTCAGTTTGCTGCTCTGCTGCAACAGGTGTTGGTGCTGATGTACTGGCAGCGGAGAGTGCGGCCTTCTTATTACTGATAATGTCGTCTGAAGTTACTGATTCAACGAAGAGAATGGAGATAACCTCTTTCTGCTTAACTGTTACCTGGCGGAACGGCTCGCGGGCCATCTCCTGTTTGATGACTTCCGCACCTGTCTGTGCTGTGCCACCGACCATTACGCCAGCTACTGTGCTGCCGTCAGGTTTCCCTACGCGTCCGGTGACTGTTCCGACGCTGGACTGCATGACTTGAGTATTAGCATCCTTGTACAGCCCCCCCAGATCTCCAAGACCACCTAATACAGCTGGTAGAACGATGTGTGTCCCCCATCGATGGTTGACATCGGAAGCTATTGAAGACATCAGGTTTTTCTCGCTCTGTGCGCTTGCTTTTACGTTCAGTTCCATTCCTTTCCAGCTCATACTGGTGAATTTGATATCGAGTCCATTTCCGGCAAGTTTTACTGAAGGGCTATGGAGTCTGGCGCCAGCCAGCGGCCCTGCAGGTATGACCGCAACCACCTCTGAGTTGGGGTTATCCGAATCCACGGCAGTCTCCATATAACCGGACGCACGAGTGAGTGCAGGGATGAAGACCTGTGCGCTTTCTGTTTTAGCTGTGGATTCTGCCTGGCGGCCAGCACCAGACTCTGGTGAAGTCCGCGTAACGCTGGCCAGTGCAGTGGCCAGAACCGGTGCGTCACCGCCCGCCTGCGCGGCACTGATTCTCGTGAGCAGTTTCTGGAGTTGAGCCTGGCGCTTCTCGTTTGCCTGCTCTTCTCCTGCCGTGTTTTCCGTGCGTCGTGACGATTTTCCCGACTGTGGAGATGGCGGATCTTGTGATGCCGGCTTTGTTACCGGCGGCTTATCAGGCGGGGGGTCCGTGACTTCAAGGCCTACCGGGAGGCTGGCGATAAAAGATGAATCAGTCCGTGCGGCTTCTTGCGCACCTAAGTCGTTTGAGGCTTTCAGTAGCTCACGGTATCGCGGGCTTTCTGTTG
This sequence comes from Citrobacter sp. W9, assembly GCF_026719375.1. Classification (NCBI taxonomy): domain Bacteria; kingdom Pseudomonadati; phylum Pseudomonadota; class Gammaproteobacteria; order Enterobacterales; family Enterobacteriaceae; genus Citrobacter; species Citrobacter sp. W9. Next base: position 18,877 of record NZ_JAPPTE010000026.1, read on the forward strand.
TGGTGGTTACGGCACTTGAGGCAGTGCCGTTAAGATTGACGGCAGAATCCTTTCCTGAAGGGTCATGTGCCAGCCATGACACTAACCAGTAACCGGCAGTTAGTAAAACCAGGGCTCCAAATCCGATTATTGAAATAAGTTTTTTGCCGTTATTTCCGGCATCCTGTTCTGCGCTCATTACTGAAGCTCCGGCGTGACGTGAACGGATTTCCCGTTCACTGAGAAGGTCAGTAACGGGGTGAGGGGGAGTTTCCAGAGATGTGTGCCGTCCGCTGAAGAGAGTGTCTGTTCAAACTCATCGCGAAGCATTGCCCGGGAACGGACCATCAGATCATCACCGCTTTGCCATATAACAGTGTCAGGAACGTTGCCCTGGAATTTGAGGCGGTGGGCATCTTCTGGTGGAGTGCCATCCAGAAAGGCCTGCAAAGTGGCACTATGGAGTGCGATTTTATCGACTGGCGCGCCTGGGGCCATGGTGCCGGGACCCAGGCGTGGGACGCGTAAATCCAGTCGGCTGTCGATCTCCTGGCTGGCTGTACGGGTGTCTGTCTCACCACTTGTCACGTTAATCATGACCGGTACATCGAGTCCTTTAAGATAGACGGATATGTTCCCTGCCGCCCACGGACGCAGTGGGGTGATAGTCAGCATGTTGCTACCAGCATTGAACTTCACATCAAAATTTTTCGGACTGGCATTAATTGGCGGATCCGACTGTGGCCACGGCGCACCACTGATGTCTGTCAGGGTAACGACGCTCTGGTTGTTCATGGCCGTACGTACCAACGGGATACTGGCTCCTGGTGAAAGATTAAGGGTTAACGAACTGATGCGCGGAACCACGCTTATCATTGGAGCATTTACCGACCGCTCGTTGTCTGTCAGTCGCAGACGCAGTTCGCGTATCTCATCCGCTGACAGAGGCGAGTCCATGCTTGCCGCTTCGTCTACCAGCGGTGAGCTTTGTCCTGGTGCCGGTAACTCCCCACTAATCCGGGTTGCGGGTACGTCCGTTGTATGTGGTTCAGCACCTTGCTGGGCTGGAGCTGCACTTGTTGCGCCAGGTGTCCTGGCGTTCTGCCAGCCAGTATTGTCAGCAGCGACTGCGAGAGCCGGACCACACAGCAGTAGCGCGGTCATGAGATAACGAAGTTTCATGGCGGGAGCCTCAGAGGTTGCGGGGGGCGTTGCGTGAGATCATCTGGCGGATTTCCATCCCGACAGGTTTCTGTCGTGGATCTACGCGCTGGATGGTGATTTCGAAAACAAAAGGTTGTTCGGGCTTGCTGGTTGTCTGACCAACCAGACGCAGACGTACCGGATATTGCATAGTCCAGAACCAGGTTCCATCAGACAAGCGTCCACGCCGGATGACGACACCAGCCCCAACGGAGCCGGTAAGGTTCATACGTTCACGCTTCAGGGCATCATAGATATTGGAGTTAGTGAGCGCCTGGATGTAACTGGCGTGCCCTTCTTCAGAGAATAGCGAGGCCGTAGAAGATACCTGCTCACGATAGTGAACGAAGTCCAGGTTAAAGGCCCGCATCAGCGCCTTGCTGCCAAAGGCGATTGCATCGTCCTGGCTCCATGCCGGTTCGGATGTGGGAGCCAGGCGAACCAGGCGTCCGCTGTCGGTGGCAAAGTAATCTCGTGGCTGTTGTATCAGAGCCCAGGTTAAACCGGCGTTGAGGATTATGCTGATAAGCAGGCCAGTCCCCAGTCGGAGATTACTTTTCATAAGCTCCGGTGCCATTTTCTGGCGTTTTTCTGCCGTGATCATCATTTTCACGGCGTCGTTCAGCGGATCCTCCGCAGGGGAGGTGGCCCGCCCCTTTGCAGGGGGGGCCGGTTGAGTCAGTTTTGTCATAGGTTTCAGGAGTTGAAGTTTTTCCAGGGATCGATGTTGTCTGGAATCTGTTCGTTGACCTTATCAAGGGCAGCTTCGCAGACCTTATTTTCCAGTTGAGAAATGATGTCATCGAGCCCGGGGAATTGCGGCAGGCTCACTTTGACGCTCTTGATACGGGACAGACAGGACTGCAGGGAGGATGAGACATTGCTTTCGCGCTGTTCCCAGGCTGTTGCGGCCGCCCTGGCTCGCTCATAACCAGCCTGACTACCCGCTTCAGCGGCACTTCCTGCTCGGCAGGTCGCCGCCGTAGCGGTGGTAGAAAAAAGCATGAAGCCGGACAGGAGTCCGGCTTTAAGCATGTGATATCGCATTCTCTCTCCTTATCGGCTTAGCGGCCGGGGCTGTGGGAGTGTTCCTGATGAAGCGCCTTTTCCTGTCTGCCCTCCGGCTTTCGTGCGTCATCCCATTGTTTCCAGGTCTGTTCAAAACCCAGACGCTGGAACAGGGTGTCTGCCTGTTTTTCCGGTGTGTAGAGTCGGGCAGGAAGTGGTGTATCTTCTTCCCGACCTTTCAGGTGGAACTTCATCAGCTGGGGAGCGGCACGGGTGGTGCCGTCGGGTTCGAAATTCACCGCCTGCCCGTAACCCGCAAAGCGGGGGCCGTCGTCGGTGATGGCATTGATAACCAACTGACTATTGTCGGTAGTTGGTGTGGCAAGTGCCGGATACAGTGTGCCATCCAGTCGCACCATACCCTGTAGGTGTTCCCCCGCTGACTGTACAAGCAGCAGGTCTAACTGGTTTGACTGTGTGTCCATGGAGGCCATAACGGGTATCAACCTGTCTGGGGCGTCTGTGGATGGTGGCAAAATGCTTGCTGCAGCTACCGGTGACTTCACCGGGTGCCTGTCTTCACCCAGATAAAACTGACGTTCTTCCAGGCGAGGTGGCAACTTCAGGTCTGTGGTGTACTCGGGCCAGGCCTGACGGATTTGCTGAGTGAGACGGCCAAACGTATCGACCGGAAAAACTTGCAGGGGTTGCCCCTGCTCTGGCCGATCGTGTGCCACGGCAAGGCCCGTCGAGGCGGATGTCAATGACCAGTTATTCTTTACGCGTTCATTTTCCTCTCCTGGTACATGCCAGCTGTCACGGGAGTTAAGCGTCAGTGTAACCACATCACCGGTTTTGTGGTTTTCGATAAGTTTTCTTAAATCCTGTCCCCAGTAGGTATGACTCCCTCCACGGTTCTGTAGCTCGATAAAGAAGCTCCCACCCTTTTTCTCTTTATTTTCGTAGGTCGCCTCGCCAAAGTTTTTCAATACCGCCGTGATGCTTTGCCCTGGCTTCAGTGCGGAGGGCGCTGGTTCAGCGGGCATTTCCGGGACCCGGATACTGTCGGCAGCCTTTGACGCGACAGCCTCAGTAATAGCCTCAGTAGAGGATGAAAACGCCGGCTGAGGCGCGCCGGGTTCTTGTGCCTGTGATACCGGGTTCGGTGATGCAGGGGGTGTTGGTGTGTCTGGCGCGTTAGAGGAAGCAGCTTCGGGTGCGGCTGTTGCCGATGACTGTGGTGGTGCGGCATCAGGTGATGGTGTCTGCCGATTCAGATCTGGCGTAGGTATATGCGTTGTGATTGAATCACTGGTCGTCCCCATCTGTTGCCGAAGTGCCTCAAGTTGAGCGCGCTGTGCAGGCAACTTCATGCGGATATCGAGGTCATTTTCGATAATGAGCCGCATAGCCTGCTCTTTAAACTCCATACTGCCGGTTAGCTCCACCACGCCGCCGTAAAAGCGGGATGCAACCGCCAGCGCGGCGAGTACCCTTCGTTTGTCCTGACTTGCACCGTTACACATTTCGAGGCGGTTGCCGAGATCGCGAAAGGCATCTTCTCCGTCGAGGCGGTAGAGCACCGTGTTGTCGCGCTGCTCTTCTGTTGACAAGGCTTTGATGATTTTATCCAGATCTTCCCGCTGCAGCGGTTCCGGTCTTCGCGGCCCATAGACAAGCCCATCCGCTTCATTCACCTCATTCTCTGCAGTTTTCGTCGGGTTTGGATTCAGTTCTGGCATGTCTGCATCTGCGTTGGCTGTCTGTGCCTGTTCCTGTTTTTTCCCGGTTAATGGTGCTCCGGGGGACTGTGGAGGGATTGGTAATTCAGACGAGACCGGCGCCGTGGGCTCAGCGTTTTTATCATGCAATGCAGCCTCAGGTTTTACAGCCTGTTCATCCGTTTCCTGCAGTTCCTGGGCTGTAAATTGTTCCTGTGCAGGCTTATGGGGTAAGTCGTCAGACTGACTGTGCATCCATTCACCAAACTGTGGGTCGTCCATTTGCGCGCGTATGTCTGCATAATCATCCAGGTCAGGTAACGGTGCATACGATCCTGCTTCGGCGACGCTCTGGCTACTCTGACCGATATCATCGGGAGATGTCACGAGCGTCCCATCCGGGTTGCTCTGCGTATCAGGAATTAAAACGTCAGATTCTATTGGGGGCATGGGGGATGGCTCATCGCGTACATCTGCAGGTTGAGGTTGTTCCGGCTCAGTCGGCGCGGGATTCTGTTCGTTGGCAGGAATTGCCGGCTCTGGTTTATTGGGTTCAGCAACGAATTTCTGGTCAGGGTTTATGTTTACAACAGCACTATCAATAATGCGACCCAGTTGCGCAGCGCTATCATCGTGATTCAGGTCAAGGCTTCTTATTGCCTCCGCATATAGTCGGTTTAAGGGGGTAATATTTGTTTTTCTATCAGGGGGACTATCAATAGTTTTAACGAATGTATGTGTAAGTAGAGCTGTCAACCTTTCAGCTTCTTCGGGCCGGTTTTGAGCCACTGTAAGATTTATTAGTTCAGAACGGATGGCTTCATAATGTATTGAAAGATTCTGTTCCTTTTGCAATATATTTGACAATCTTGATGCATCCTGAGCAACGTTACTTAATGCCTTGTCTATATATTGCGTCATTTCTGCTTTTATATTTCCACCTGCTGAGCGCAAACGAATATTATCAATTAAATCCGTATTGATAATAGCGACATAACTATTGTCTTTTAATGCATCAATTCCTGCTTCTTTCAGAATGCTCATCCCCTGAGGGCTGCTGGCGAAGTTAAGAAAGGTGTCATCTATCGCCTTGCTGTCAGCGAGTTTATTTCCAAGCTCGGAGCGAGAAATGCTCTCGTTTTCATTGAGTTGCTGATGCCCCGAATTTCCAGCTTCTCTGATTCGTGCCCGCAGTTCTTCTGTTAATGTGGAATTATCCCAACGGTCTAAAACAACAGACTCAGAAGGGATCTCTAATTCATATACGTGATAGTCCTTATGATTTATTTCCTCCATTACATAGTGCACGCCTAAAACAGACGTATCAGTATAAAAACCTCTCCCCACGAGGTTTTGACCTAATCCTATTTTTTCAGAATCAATGGCACTGAAGGCTGCAGGTGAACCATGAAACAAAGTTATCGTTTCACGCCCGGCTTTATGTGACGCCTGGTTTTCTGGAGGCTGCACTGGTGCCTCCGTCGCTGGTTTTTCTGCTGCAGTGGCCTCGGCCAACTCACTGACGGTATGTTCACGGGCGATGTCATTATCGGATATATGTGCGATATCCGGAGATTCATGATTATCCATAGCAGTTTCCTGAACAGGGGTGAAGACGAGACCGCCCTCTACAAAGGCGTTACGGGTTTGTGAGTTTGTGTTGAATGGGGTTTCTATCCCCATAGCGTGAAGCTGAACATTGATGAGATGCCTGGCGAGGTCTTTTCCTCTGCTGAGGATTAAATCGTTGAAGTCAGTAAGGTTTTGTTCAAGCTCCGTCGGTGTAAATGCTGGTGCTATTACCTCTCCGTTCGTCAGTTCGGCGGCCTTGGTGGCACTTAGGATGCCCTTATTCTCTGGCTCACCAGTCTGCGGGTTTTTTAATTGATGGTCGTTGTCAGCGCAGAAGATAAATTGACTGTCTGGCCAGACGGCACGGGCGTTCTGACCAACGGCAATCATGTTTCCCGCATCAATAGTCATCAGTACCGGCAGGCCTGATGCCTCATGTATGGAGGCTGCTGTGGCATATCCTTCAGCAAACAACAGCGGCTTGCCGTTCTGCGGGGTCCCGAGAGCAAACCAGTTACCTGTTTTCTCACTGTCTTTAAGGATCCGGGCGTCTTTCCCACCGGTAAGTGGAATACGCTGGTAAGAACGAATGTCGCCATGCGCGTTGCTGAAGGGGATAACAAGCTCTTGTTTTTCGTTGATTCTTATACCCGGAGCGGCCTCTACTCCCTTGCGGGTCAGATAGGTGTTTGTTGTAGCCTGCGGGTACCGGTCAACGTATCGGGCTGCATATTCCGCCTGACGGTTATACTGCAGCTCAAGAGCACGTGCATTGTCTTCACGGGTTTGCTGGGCATGAGCACGGAGATGTAGGCGCGCAAGCGGGTCCATCTCGCCACCACCTGAAAACACCCACTGCGTTGGTTTAGCGTCGGCGCTGCGATAATCGCGATACCATCCGGCAGGGCGCCCGTCCAGGTATGCTTTGTAAGCTCCGCTTTTGGAACCCTTCCTGTCCTGTTTCGTCGGTACACGCTGAAGGCTGCCATCCATCACGGGCAGCCCTTTAACCATCAGCCCTGCTTCTTCGAGTTTTTGTGCAAACTCTGTTACCGGGTCTTCTGCATTCATCGACAGTTCGTGTGGTCGGGGCATCCATCGTTCGAACTTGTTCAGGTCGGCACCTGGTCGGGCATACCAGAGCCGGTGTTCATTGTCCCATTCAAGTGCTTTCTGGCCATTATCCAAACGCGGATGGGCATTGATGGCGTCGTCCTTCTCTTCGTGAGGTACGGCAAGCCATATACGGTGACTTTTTTGCATGGTCACAATCCTGGAAGATATAGAGGGGGAAGCGCGTAAGCGCTGTGGAGAACTGGCGTGTCAGACTGGGCTCAGAGACCGGTCCAGTCTCGCGGCGTTTCGATGAAGTGTCGGTACCACCAGGGGCGACCGGAGGCAATCTTTCCCCTGAAGGTACTAATCACGCGCAGGCAGATGGCACGTACACTCCAGCCAAAGAAATTCAGTGCAACAAAGAATCCCAGAATGGCGGAACAGATATACAGCGTGTTCATGGATGGCCAGCGAAACCAGATCAGATACAGCAGCAGGAACGGCAGCGGAATACCAAAAAAGCTGACCGGCGGAGTGGCATAACGCCAGAATCCTTCTCGTTTCATTGCGTGAGTTCCTTACCTGACAGATAGAGCGCTGCTTCATCTCTGTCTATGTCCCCTGTTACGAAACCTTCCCGCACTTGATCGACAATACGCCGCTTTTCCATCCTTAGAATGGTGTCGATGTGCGCCGGCCACTTTTCTGAAGGAATATTCTGAAGCGCATCGCGTAAGTCATCGTCGAATACGATGTATTCCCGAAGGGCACGACGTTTGCCGTCAGTCGTTTTGACAAGTACCTGGACTGCGATGAAACGCAACATACCAAGCAGCTCCCACGCACGCGCATCTCGAATTTGAGGCGGGAACAAACCAAGTAATCGGTTCAGGGTTTCACCTGGCGACTTAGAGTGCAGAGTCCCGATAGTCATGTGCCCGCTTTCCCCGGCCTGAACAGCGGCTTCTGCTGTTTCAGTATCGCGGATCTCCCCGATACCGATGACCTCCGGGTTACGGCGCATGGCGGAGCGAAGCCCATCGGCAAAACTTGCCACGTCACGGCCTACCTGAGCCTGATGTGGTGGCAGAAGGTCATCGGGACGGCCAAGAATGTACTCAACCGGATCTTCGTAGGTCACTATCTTGCGGTCAGGTTGAGTGTTCTGACAGTGTCGATACAACGCCGCCTGAAGCGTTGATTTTCCGGAACCTGTTTCGCCGCAGATGAGACCCAGCCCTGTTTTTGGCAACATGGAGGCTGCCAGTACAGGCTCTATACCCATCTTCAGAAAGTCGGGAATGATATGTGGGATAACGCGCAGAGTGACGGATAATGCCTTTTCTTCCCGGGCAGAGGTTCCCTGAATAATGTGTGCGCGCAGTCGCACGCGTTCACCCCGCTTCAGGCCATGACGCCCGTGCATGTCTCCGTCGATCTGGATGGCTCTGTCCGACGGTTTACCTCCCTGCACTCTAGGGCGCACTTCTGGTCCCAGCAGGTCATCAAGCATATTGCCGAGCATGGTATTCGGCAGTACGGTGTCGGAGACTCTCTCACGCCGACCATAACGACTAACAGAAACTGGAGAGCCACCGACCAGGTCCACGTCACTTACAGCCTGTGCTGAGCACCAGGCAAAAAATGCCCTGAACTCGTCGGCGGTGAAGGCTCCACTGAATGGAAAAATCCCGAACTTATCTGGGATAAGAGATGTGTTCACTAGAAAACTCCTTACTGAATGGTAACAGACGGGCGCCAGCGGGACTTCTGGAGTTCAAACGACGCATGTGATTTGAGTCGGCGTACGCGATCGCCAGTAACGAGTTTCTGGCCACTGCCGGTTACAGTCTGTTGTTGTTCGGTAACTTCCGGTCGGGAAATCATGCCCCGACGCCAGAGCAGGGAGTAAAGCATCATGCCCCGATAATCACGGGTGAGCTGATTCATACTGGCTTCAAGGGTCAGGTCGGCATTTGCGCGACCTTCCTGCCAGCCTTTTTTCAGCGCGTCTTCCCATACCTTTCTCTGAGAGCTGTCTTCCGGCACGACCAGTCCTTCTGTGCCCGGGGTTGCCGTGGTGGCCAGCCCGCGAAGTAACCAACTGCGCCAACTGGGCGGGTTACTGACAAATCTCTCCGGTCGGATAATGGTCCAAACCTTTGAGGCGGTGCGGATTTGATTAGGAGTGATGTGTGCAACGTCCTGCGCTTCATCGATAACCGGCGGCAGCCAGCCCTCAGGGCTGATAAGCGGCCGGAAATCGTAAAGGGCATTGAGGGTGGACTCGCGGGCATTTAGCGCCTGGGTCAACTCCCACGCACGCTGAGATTTACCCCCCCGAAATCCCAGTGTTCTGCCGGCATCAGTAAGCATCTGCCAGCGAGTTTCGGAAATACTGTCTGGTCTTTGTCGCTCCGGATTGAGCCAGGCCTGCATATCCGGTGGAGGAACACTCGCATCAGTTGTTGGCGCAGGACGCTCGGTGGCACAACCGGTCAGGAGCAGCGCAGGGAAAAGTAATAAGAGAAAATATTTCATTTCTTACTTGTCTCCGGTTGCATGAAATTGAGCTGCAGCAGTCCTGGATACTGATTCAGGGTAGCTCGCCATGCTGTCTGCGCTTCAATCACGCGCAGCACGTTGCTGAACGTCATACCCCGAACGTGTAGCGTTACGGGTAAGGGCAGACGCACGCCGCTGTAGTTGAACTGCAGGCCGCGTGCACGCGCCAGTTCAGCCAGCAACTCCACAGCATCACCTTCCCAGTCGAAGGAAACGTCAGCACTGTTGGTACGTATGATTTCCATGGACGATGGTACAATTTTCGAACCGGACCAAAGACCGTTATTCCACATCTGATATTGCGTGTGACGGGCAACGGCGACGGATGATGCTGCGCCGTAGCGGTCAGGAGAAACAGAAGCTGGAGGCGTCGATGGCGGAATCCAGGGCTGGCAGCCGGCAAGAAGAGAGATAGCCAGCACGCCGGGAAGAATTAAGTAGTTCATAGTAGTTACCTTGCCGGGAGGGCGACTGAGGTTAAAGCCAGAAGATTCAGGGATACGGAGTTTTGCAGACGGTTGAGATATTGATCGGAAGTAAACGGCAGAGGAAGCCCATTGCGGGCTTCCCTATGATTATCAGAACGTGAACTGCAACTGCGCAACCGCGCCGTAGGTACGATCAGTTCCGGCTATACCGGTAAGGTCCAGGTGTACTACATCAAACGGTGAGAAGCCCAGACCTGCGGTGAAGGCGTTACCCTCGCTGGAGACCATGTTCTGGCGATAACCAGCACGAACCTGCATCCAGCTCCAGGCGTTCAACTCAGCCCCTACACTGGCGAACTGGCGTTTGTCATCTCGCTCAAAACGGCTGGCTTCGGTCAGATCCACATCGAGTGCGGTAGTCAGGACGTTGTTGCTCCAGGCGACGCCAGCAGTGGCTTGAGGTTTCACTTTGAACGTTTCTTTCTCGCCGTTCACTTCTTTAGTGTCAACACTGCGGGCAATGATGTTCTGTACCGCCAGACCTAGCATCCAGTTATCTCCGAGGTTTGTGGCCAGACCGATGTCGGCGTTAAATCCGGTTTTGGTGTTGTGGTAATCGTCTGAGTTCACGTCATTTTTGTCGAAGTCGTTTACCGTTGCGCTGTAATTGAAAAGATCGATTCGCTGATACTTGGGTGTAATGCCTAGTGACCAGCTGTGTCCTGCCGTTTCAAATTCATGCGCCATAGCCACACCTACGTCGGTGATGACGGCCGCCCGACCATAGGCTCGGGACGTTAGTGCATCTTTGTCTACCGCATCCGCCGGTATGGCCCCGCTTGCGATTTTGTCGAGATACTGCAGATCGTGGTCGCTGACCGTGCCATTTACGGAAACGGTGCCCCAGGATTTCACGACAACAGCAAATGGGAGTACTTTATTCGGGGTGGTGGCAATAACAGATGCCCCGACCTGCCCGTTTGCCTTCACATCTTTCAAATCTTCCAGCTTATTGCGTAACGCGGCAGCGCTTTCGCTAACACCGCTTTGGCTGTCGACAGCATTGTCAAAATTGTTCCACAGATCTTTCACGTCATCGGCAGTATCTATGGCCTTATCGGGGTCTGCCACCTGGACACCCACGGACGGCAGCACCAGACTGAAGTCATCATTCGCGCCAAACTTCGTCAGGAGTGCCGGGTTGGATAAGGCAGCAGTGCCGTAGTGTGCAGAGGCCACGCCGGTGCCCCCCATGGCATCGCTGCGGGCTTCCATGTAGGAGGTTGCTGCACCTGCATGAAAAGCCATCATGATGGCGGAAGAAATCAGTGTTTTTGCAATGTAAGTCTTTTTCATCATTAAATTTCCTGTAATCAAGTCTGGATTTTGAGCAAAAGAAGGTCTTGATGCGGCAGCATCAAAAATTTCTTTTTCTTTTTTAATTCAATATTTCTGCGTGGTTTAAAGCTGTTTGAATATAAGTGCAGGTAGCGTTATTCCTTGTTCAAGCGCTGTGGATAGTCCCTTGCTGACCGTGACGGTGCGCAGAGTGCCTGTTGCGGCATGTTCCATGAGGAGGCGTTCTTTCCAGTATTTTTGCTCTTTATTCAGAACGAGCGGAATAATGGATAACACCGGGAAATATGTCAGCAGTGATGAAGAAATTTTCTTCTTAATTAATATGCCGGTTTGTTCCTGATATTCATCCTCACCTGTATGTTCGGTTGTCCAGAAAATAACGCTGTCATTATTATTCTCATCTGAAGGAATTATTATCTTCCGTAAGGCATCTTCCGTTTGTGGCCATTGATGTCGAGCCAGGGTGGTGTCGACCGTTGGAACATTCCTGCCTAACAACCAGTCCGGTGAAACGAAAAACCACTGAGCGAGCGCCTGCAGGAGCGGAGTGGACAGATAGTCCATCGTTCGTTCCCTGTCCTGCAGTACGCTCACCCGAACATTCCATGACGAAAGCAACTCTGCGATATCAGTCGGGTCAAGCTCATGTGCCTGCATTAGCACCTCAAAGCGATCGATGATACTAAGCGCGGTATTGCTGAACGGCAGGAAAATATCTCGCAGAGAACCTTCTATAACCAGATTCAGTAGCTCCGATTGAGATATCCCAATCTTGCCGGATAACTCATCAATCAGCTGGCGGGTGCCGGGCCTCATTCGGAGTGACGTGGTCTGCATAGGCTTCTTTTCATTGCGTTGAAGCAGTTCTGCAATCCTGTTCCGATCAAGGTCGGGGAGCGCCAGAAGCGAGGTGAAAATTGCGGTAAGACTGTTTGCCACGTGGCCCCCTTAAGTAAAATTACATCTTGCGGTTCAGTGAGTTAAAGAATAATTAATCGTGACGCGCATGTATAACGAGTTAATTCGATCTTGTAGATCGACTGCGTTTGCGTGTGCGTTTTAATTGCGTTTGTGTATTGTCGTTTTAACTCGTTCTCCGGCGCGGTCGAATGAGCACAAGCACGCCGGTTTCCGGTACGGTAATCCAGCGCCATTCCTGTACCAGTGTTTGTAGCCGTATCCCGTTCCTGACGGCAGGAGGAATCGATACTGTGGTCCAGCGCCAGCGGTGTGTATCGTCCATTTTTCCCATCAGGAGGGTCATGCTTTTCATGTGTGCCGGGCGCATCAAATGGGATGTGAAGTACACGGGGGCGCTGTCCCTTTGTAACGCCAGTTGCAACGTGGCAAGAAAACTACGGTGAAAGCGCGCTGCACGATGAAGATTAAGATGACCAACCCGGTCAAATGTCGAAAGGTGCAGGGTAGTGTAATGCTTCTTTCGATGACGAACCGAGGCCGTGCGAAACCCTGTCCAGGGCGTCACGGCACTAACGACTGTCATTACCGGGCAATACAGCAGTAATGTCAGCGGTACTGCTGAAAGGATAATCAGATACACAGTCCCTCCAGGATAAAGGTTACGCCCGGGCCGAGAGAGCCTGGTCGGGGTTAAGCGGACAAATCATGATGTGGTCATTTGTCTTGATAGGGAGTTCCCCTGGTGCAGGGACTCGTTCGCCGCGCTGGGCAGCAAGTGCCAGAGTGCGTAGTAGCAGTTCGCTGGCGCGGGTCAGGGCAAGTTCGCGGGTCGGCGCCGACACCATCAAGTTTTCGAAGTCGCATATCATCACTCTTATGTCACCAGTACTTCCGCAATCCTGTTCTACCAGTGCGGGATAAGGTACGAAGTAGGGGGCAATCTTTTGAGTCTGGCGCCGTCGCGCGTCCAGCTTGCTGACTAGTTGGTAAGCTCTCAAATGGGTGTAGCGTTTAAGCATATTCATCGACCGATGACCCGAAATGGCAGCGACCTCCATAACGTTCAATGTACCGAGCTCGAAAAAGCGACTGATGGCCTCGTGCCGAAGATCATGAAAATGCAGATTTTCGATAGTGAGGGCCTTGAGGGCGAGCCGCCAGGCGCTTTTGAAACCGGATGACGTATATGAAAATACTTTACCTTTGAGCAGGGCCGGCATCATCTGAAGCAGATTGCGTGCCTTACGTGAGAGGGGGACGTCACGCGATGACCCATTCTTGGTGTCTGGCAGGTGTGCGACACCATGCTGCAGGTCAATATATTCCCATTTCAGGTTAAGGATTTCACCCTGACGCATGGCCGTCTCCAGCGCGAGATGAAAGATTATATACAGCATTAAGTTTCGCTCGCGGAAATACCGGGACAGTCTGCGCTCTTCAGTGGATGTCAGGCGGCGATCACGACCTTTTGATACTTTTGGTTTACGCACTAATTCGACCGGATTGCTACGGCAGGTTCCCCATTCCACACGTGCAATACCGAAAAGTGATGACAATAGCGCCAGCTCAAGTCTTACTGTATTACCGGTGATAGGGTTCCCCGTCCTGGGGTTGCGCTGGGTCAGTCTTTCATCACGGTAGGCGGCAATATCAACCGTGGTGATTTCGTCCATATTCCTGCTGGCCAGTGGGTGGCGCTTAATGACGTTGGTTCGGTAAAACTCCTGAAGGTGGCCCTTTTTATGAACAGATACTGATTCGTAATATTTATCGAGGCCACGACTGAGGGGCATTTTTCTAATACGCGCAACGGAAGACATCATTACTCCTAAAAAGGTGAAGAAAATAAAGCCTTAAGAGAAAAATGCAATAATTCTGTCAATCCGGTGCCTGGGCTAATTCTGGGGAAAAAAAAATACAGCGTTACACATGGTCAGTAAATTCAGGGAATAACTACGGCGATATTTGCCAGACTTCCTTGAATTCGAGCGGGTTAACGGCACAAGGTTGGGTCGCCACTGGATCTGATGCTTGTACAGAAGATAACCAAACTTGCACTATAGATAACGTTAGATGTTTTGCAGTCAGACTGAATTAATTAATCTGTCAATCCGGCGTGTGGGGCGGATCTGACAGCTACCCTGTTGGTAGCCCTATTCCGTGGCCTTCCACAACACCCCCACCAGGTTTCTTTTTAATGGCAGGGCAGAGCTTTTCATGCGGTTCTAACCCTAAACTGGCTATTGTTTATCCTGGATGTGTATTACCCGATCTACGCGGCACATTTATACGTGGTTGGGATAATGGGCGCGGCCTCGACAATGGACGAGCTATTCTCAGTTACCAAAAAGACCAAAGTAATATGATCCTTAATACTGGTGGTAGGCTCGAAGGCCATCATAACGGTATGGATCATTACTACTCAAATGGTAGTGAAGTACGCCCTAAGAACGTTGCGTTTAACTACATAGTCAAAGCCGGTTGAGGAAACTGTCAATCCGGTGTCTGGCGCAGGAACATAGGGAGTACAGTTTTAACGGGTTTAATCGGCAACGGGCAACAGATTCCGCTGCCCACAGGTTTTAGCCAAAACCAATGCACCTGGAGTGTCAGCAATAGCGAAAATCCACATGGATGGAAACCAAATTACTTCGCCGGTCAAGTTGCTGCCGTAGATGCAAACCGAGTGGTTACATGCGGCTACTATGATGAATATGTCTTTCACCCAGGCACTAACCGAACGGATTTAACAGGGAAATGCAGCTTCATAATTAGCTGCTCATAAACATGAACTCAACAGAGTCAGTGTGACTGTCAATCCGGCGTGTGGAATAGTGGTTTGAAAATCGGTTTTTTTTCTGTCGCTTCTCCAGTTGGTGTCAACAATATTACATGGGCCAGATATTGTGCTTTAGGGCATTACGGACAAGGTGGTGGATCGCAGATCTACCCAGTAGCCGGGCCGGATGGTGAAGGTAAGTACCTCTGGCAAACTAATACATTAGGCGGTGCTGTTATGATCAACTGTTTCTAACTGTCAATCCGGTGCCTGGCGTTCCCCCTCTCCATCTGATGGTATTTACACCTCTCTCGGAGCGTTTAAAGGCTTTTTTAGTAGCAGCAACACAACTGGAAAGCAGTTTAAAATATATGCCTGGGGAGGCAATCCCCCCCCCAAAAAAATCAACTTTGGTAACTCAGATAACTGTGCCAATACGTTTTCACTGACAGCTACAGTTGGCGGCCTTACTGTTGCACACTCAATCGATGGTAACTCTCAGTGGCAGAAATCTGGAAGTTTTTCATTTGATGTTCCTGATGGCCAATCGTTCTCGATTACATCAAATGGAATGATGGCTTATGGGTGCGATTACGGCAGTTTTAATGTGTTTCGTTTCCAGTAACCCATATCATATGTTGCGTTTAAAAACAGCAGGAGAACCTGCGTACAACGTATTTTCTGGTACATCCGAACGTACTACGCTGTTTGCCGCTATAACGCTGTTATTGCCAATTGTAACGCCCGGTAAAACGACGACGCCTGCTCCTAGCCATACCTTATGGCCAATACTGATTGGAGCCTGAGTAACGCCACTACATCTCAATTCAGGCGAAGTTTCATGGCTGGCTGTCGTCAGTGTGACATTCGGTCCAATCAGGGTATTGTCGCCTATCGAAATTGACGCATGATCGAGGAAGACACATCCAGTGTTGATGTAGACACCTTGACCGATCGTTATGCGACCATATTCATAAAAAAATGGGGGGGTTACTGCGCTTTCGCCAGTTATGACAACCCCTGATTTTTTGAGCAACTTGTTGCGTGATTTTCTTCGAAGATTTGTTGTGTTGAAGAGGTTTCTGGCAGTCGGTACTTTCAACCTGTTTCTTAATGTACTGAAGAGATACGTAAGCATTATTAGCGGCTTCCTTTGCTTGTGCTTGAGGATTTATCCAAGTTTATCATTCAGTTAATTTTTAGCACACCACGCTATTGCGCGCATACACGTTCCACCCGTAACACCACCTCCAGTAACAAGTTGCCAGGCATTATCTGATGGTGATGGCATTGAGGAATCTGGGGCGTTCCACCCGTTACCACCTGTCCAGTTTGAGAGAACCCAGCCACCCGAAATCAATTGTTTTCCGGCAGGACAGTAGGCTTTTGAGTAGACGTATTTGCCACAAGCATCATTTCCTTGAATCATTTCAAATGCTGATACCTTGCCGCTGGACGTCCACGCACCGGATTGACAGGAAAGTACGCCGCCATTGGCATCGCGGCTTATCTGCCCATTCGGGTAACAAGCGATGCCTGCAACATTGATCCGATCCAACTGCAAAACCCCACCTGCTGACAAGTTGCCTGTTGCTTTGACTGTGGCACCAGAAACCTCGTTAGTTGCCGTAATATTGCGTCCGGCGCTAATGTCGCTGTCGGCACGGACCGTTGCTCCTTTTACCTGTGCTCCGGCTGTAATGTTTTGGGTGAAACTACCGTTTGCACCGCTGACATTACTGGTAAAAATACCGTTTGACCCACTGACGTTTCCGCTAAATGTTCCAGTCTGGCCATTAATGGTGCCGACACTGTTCAGGTTGTTACCACCCATGTCGATAGCAGTGTGCATTTTATTCAGATCGGGACGCCCATTTACCTGAAAACGGTACAGCCTGTCGTTGTCCTCCTGCGCACCAGACAGCTCATCTGTTGAGAGGAGTACTGCAATATGTCCATTACCAGAGGTGGCACCGTAACTGCTCAGCAGGATTTTCCAAGAACGCAGGGCACCTGTGGCGGTTTTACCATCATCAATGTAGCCCCCGAAACCGGTTTTGATATCCCTTGATATCAGCCTCAATGCCTTGTCCGGGTATACACTGCCACCGCTGGATACTACCATGCCCTGTAGTAACTCCGTGTTTTGCCCATTCCTGACCAGATAAGTGTTCAAACGCTGACCCTGACTGTTTGTTTCGGTGAAACCGGACGGCAGGAAACCCGTGTTTTTAAGCATGGCCGTAGTTATCACTGTCGGCGCGGTGGTACTGGTTGCGCTTAACAAAGTGGCGTAGTTACGACCGACGTATCCCCGTGCAGCAGCTGCGTATGTACTGATATGGGAGGCTTCAACCTGCCAGTTTTTCTCCTGCTGCCAGTCTTTGTATTTAGTGAGTCCAAAGACGGTCATTGCCATCACAACTATGAGCGCCAGAGCAACATCAAGATTCGCCCAGCCACGATCGTGCTTTTTCATAAGATTGATATCCATACAGGTTGATACAGATTGGATAACTGGAAGAGACTCCCGCTAAGACACAACCAGGGGCCAAGGGGCCCCTCTTTTTTTCCGGACAAATGCCAGGTTAGCAGCCAGAGCATAAAGGCTGCAGCACCAAACAGAGTGGCCAGTGCTGCATCTTTCCCCCCCATCCAGGCCGTCAGACCTGTTATCAGCCATAAATCTCCCCGACCAAGACGCTGATCGCCCCGGTTTATCAGGATACTCAGCAACGTCATCAGGCCGCCCACCACAGCGATTTCCACCAATTGCGTATATACACCTGCAATCGAAACGTCTTTTGTTACTCCCCAAATAAGTCCTCCAAGTAACAGACGTGCTGTGAAAGTACGTGGCAAATATCCACTGACTGCGTCGGTGATACCGGACTGAAGCAGGAAGCCCATCATCATGATGGCAGCAGCCCGATCGGCAATTGGAGTCGGTGACAGGGCAGCGATCATACTGAACGTGGCGAAAAGCCAAATCCCAGCAGTTAGAAGCGAGTTCCGCTCCTTACTATGAGCAGTGGTATCTTCCAGAAAGTCGAGTACTCTCCACATCAGGCATCTGCCAATTAGCGCAAAACCCAGCAGTAACGGCAGGCTCCATGCTGTTGCCAGGCTGGTGACTATGATGGTTCGCATATTCGCTTTCCTTTCTCCTGCCGACAGACTCGAAGGCCTTTCAGTTCCAGATAGAACCCCCAGATACGGTTGGCATACTGTTCGCGAGTTTCGTGCCTGTCCTTACGAAATCCAGCGTTGTAAGACCCGAGGCAATTCCATGTCACACCACATACCTGAAAGTGGCTGGCCAGTATCCACGCCCCGATCTGAATATTCAGA
Organism: Citrobacter sp. W9; assembly: GCF_026719375.1. Lineage (NCBI taxonomy): Bacteria > Pseudomonadati > Pseudomonadota > Gammaproteobacteria > Enterobacterales > Enterobacteriaceae > Citrobacter > Citrobacter sp. W9. Next base: position 36,819 of record NZ_JAPPTE010000026.1, read on the forward strand.
CAGGGTCGTTTCAGCAGGTCTTCTGCACTCTGGATGATGCCCATTCGGATGAGCTTTGGCACATGGGTTGAATTTATCTGCATCAACCCATAGTCCGTGCTGACCGGATTGCCCTTTTTATCCCTGTTAGTGTTTGTGACCCATGGTCGGAGCCAGGACTCCCCTTTGGCCATTGCCTTAAGCAGCAGTGGCTCTATCTGGTATCGGGCACCGGCACTATTAAAGCAGGCATCAAACGTATCAGGAGGGGAGTTCGAACTGGCCATCAATGGACCTGGGGAAAGGGAAAAAATGAGCAGCATCATTGCCAGGTAGCAGGAGAGAATGCGTTCCCTCCGCATATCGTCTCCTTAGCTGTTAAGCGTGAAGATCAGCTTGTTAGTACCGGTACTCCCATTGTCAGCTGTGCATTGTGCGCTGGCTTCTTCGGTTGTCACGATTCCATCACTGTGTGCCGTGGAGTTGACGGTAATGGCATCAGCAATTTTGGCTCGGCTGAGCTGTGTGGCGAGCGAGACGCAGGCATCCTGAGGAACCATTTCGTAGGTCAATGAGAATCCGTTTGAGAATCCAGACACGGTTACAGGTGACAGTGTCACTGCACCACCCCATCCATTGTAAAGTGTGGCAGTCCCTGAAGAGGCTGTACCCCGTACAGTCATACTTTTAGGCTGGACTTTCATCTGGATAAGCGCGCCCATCATTTTGGCTCCGGAAGTGAATGTGTAACCATCTCCCCCTTTCAGCAGGTTTTGTGTACTGGTGATGAGAGATTGAATATTCGATGATTCCTTACCCACGTTGACGTTATTTTTGAGGGCGAAGTATCCCGCCAGCACAAGGCCGATGACGACCAGGACGATCAGGGCAATACTCCCCTGTTCCAGAAACCCCCAGCCTCGATGGTGCAACACTGTCTTAACCGGTTTGTATGTCTGAGAAGTTGATTCGGAATTAAATTGCATGATTTTTCCTCGTTTAAAAAGCGCCCGACGAGCTGTTAAGGGCATTGATATCCATAACGACAAGGACCAGAAGCAAAAGCATCAGGATCATTGCCAGGAACATGAGACCGCGGATAACGACTGCACGTTTTGCTACTCGCTCCAGAGTTTGTTCAAGCCAGCGCTGGCCGTAGTTAATTATGATTTCATCATCGCCGTCCCCCTGTAGAAGGGAGAGAAAGTTGGCAGCTTCCTGCGACGGAAAGTCATAACCGCAATCTTTCAGGGCCAGCCCGAAATGTTTACCTTCACGAACGTGTTCGGTAATTGCTTCGATACGCACAGCAAGCCAGGGGGATGCCGTTTCCTGCAGAATCTCCAGCGCGTCTTTAGTTTTGACACCGGACTGCAGTAGTGCACCGATGTTCAACAGGAAAGTTGCACCCTGAATATCCTTATAAACCGACCATGGCATCAGACCGTCGAATGCACGGCGAAGTTTGTCGGGGCGGTGCCAGCGGGGGAGTGACCAGATAGTCCAGATAGTTGATGCGATAGTAGCGATGGCAGTTATTACGCCATATTCACTGAAATACAGCGAGATACCATAAAGAAAGCCGAGTGCACCGGTCCAGTTCTCTGGCGGGCTGATTTCTGTCAACGTGGGAAGTAACTCAGTATTCAGCACATAAATGGTGCTGGCCATCATGATGGCAAAGCCGATCGGATAGATGGCCATCTGCCATACTGCAGCACGAATACGCTTACCGGCGCTGGTCAGAGCACAGGCGTATCTTAGCGCGCGTGGTAGTGACTCACTGCGTATGCCTGCGCTTATGACGGACGCTTCTGCGGCCGGTAGCCATCGGGAGAGCGTACGCTCCAGCGTTTTTTCCCCGCTGTTTTCCCTTAAGGCATCAACACAGTCATCCGTCAGCTCAACGTAGGGATGCCAGTTCTGGCCGAAGTTTGTCCAAGCATTGCGCATTTTCTCCAGTGAAGGCTTAAGTTGTTGCTGGTTTTCAATCAGAAATCGCAGGGCATCATAGAACTGAACACGGTATCGACCGCTGAACGTCTTGCGAACCAGGGTATATCGGAGTCGTTTCAGGACGTGCATTTCACGCATCATCCACCTCCAGACGTTCATCTTCATCGAGCGGAATGATACGGTTGGCCATCAGCGGGTCGACCAGTCCTTCGTTGATTTTATGCAGGACGTGCCGGACACGGCTGATCCCCTGCATGTGATTTATCCAGTATTGGCGCGCCGCGACTTTGCCGTCTGTTTTCAGCAGCTTAAAAAGACGGTTATTGGTCTCGATAACCTCGGCAATGACGGTACGCCCCCTGATCCCCTGACCGACTTTACCGCGAACCTGACCGTTTATCTCCACCACTTGTGTACATGCTTCACATCCCTCTGGGTTGTGGAAATAGAGCTTATCGGTCGAACAGATACCTTCAATGTTGCAGTATTTCTCCAGCCAGTCCTTTTCCTCGAGAGTCAGGCTGGCGACCTTATCCTGCCAGGATATACGACATTCAGGACATAGCGTGGGCACCAGGCGCTGGCTGATAAGTCCAATCAATAACTGGGCATCACACAGCAGATTTTCGTTAATGCCGAGCGTAACCATGCGTTCCGGGATACCGAGTGCAGAGTTTGTGTGTAGCGTAGTCATCACCAGGTGTCCGGTCTGGGCGGCATAAATGGTGGCCAGCATCGAGATAAGGTCGCGCATTTCCTGCATCATGATTGAGTCAGGGTCCAGTCGCAAAGCTGACGAGATGGCTTTTCCCCAGGCGATATGTACTGCTTCTTCATCAGATTTGTCGCAGATGATCGGGGTCTGAACAGCACCCACGACCTGTCCCTCAAGCGGATCTTCAATGGTCAGAAGGTGTTGCCCGGGGTTGGTATCGAGGTATACCCGACAGGCGGTACGCAGCGTAGTGGACTTACCAGAACCGGTAGGTCCCGAGAGAATGATTTTCCCTTCAGGGCGGTCAATCATGCGTATCAGTAGCTTGATTTGTTCGGGCAAATACCCCAGTTGTAGAAAGTCAGGTACGTTATTGCCGTCATCCGGGATAAGGCGCATTACCGCAATCAGACCATCGCCAGTTGGACGGTGGCTGTAGCGGGCACCAAACAGGCCTATTTTCCGCATCATGGCTGGAGAGAGTCGTGCATCCTGCTCACGGTGTGGGTAGAAACTGGTTTCTGACACATCCGACATAGAGAGAATACAGGTGGCACAGAGGGACATTCCTTCCTCTCTCTGACGTTCATCCACCACATGTAAATAGCCGTGAACCCGCATTTTGACCTGGAAGAGCGAGTCTGAAATCAGGAAGTGAATATCTGAGGAGCCGAGCTTTCTGGCCACTGAGAAATAGTTCAGGATCCGTTGCTCACTGTGGCTGCTGTCGCCACCCAGATCTGCCAGCGTCAAACCAGCCTTATCGCTGGCCTGAGGTTGAGCAGCCTGGTTTTTTTTCGCCTCACGTAAGTCCGAGAGAGTAACAAAACGATGTTTGATCCCTGGATGCTTATTCATTAAATCCATCAGCGCGGCCTGTACACCTGGGTCGCCTCGCTGGTTGGTGTCGATAAGGATTTCTTTCTTTTCTCCGTCATCAAACAGCAGGAGGGATTCTGCAGTAATAGCGTTCATGGTTAGTCTCCGAAAGCAAGCAGAGTGCCATCGCTGAGTGTGACACCGGCAAGCGTAATACTCCTGACAGTGCTCTCCAGACCAGGAATACGGCTCCCCGGCGATACAACCAGTGACTGTCCTGATGGTAGTTGTAGTGTGGCGCGGAGTTTTTGGTCGCGACCGTTGATTTCCAGCACGACAGGACGATTATTTGCGGGAACTGTGCGTGCAGGTTGGCCGGGCAGTGAAGTCTCACCGACGATAGCTCCAGGAAGGGAAGGGGCGACGGTACCGGCACCGGCTTGGTTTTCCTCCAGCTGGCGCTGAAGTTGCGCCCCCTGCACTTCTGCCTGGAGGATGATGTTTCGGATATGCAGTTGCTCAAGCTGACCTTTTGTCACTTCGGCTGGTTGTGATACCTGCTGGTTAGTTGACTGAGAGGCCTGAACAGGTAATGGACTGAATACTGGCAGCAGGAGCCAGAGTGTCGCCTGTCGCAGAAAGTTACTTTGCTGACGCATAAATTTTACCTTCAGTGGTATAGCTGAACGCACTGCCATTCAGCTCGAAAGAGATTCGGGTTAGTCGGATACCAGTTTCATCCAGACCGTCGAATAACATGATGGAGGGGAGGGGAGCGGAGAAACTAAACACGTATTCCTGCCAGTCCTGCACGGGAGGCGGCTCTCCGTTCGCCCCTGGCAGGACTGGAGGTGCAGCTACATCAGTGATGTTGAGCATGACCTGCTGTCGCTGGAACCAGGAGAGGATACGGATGAACTGCGTTGAGCTGCTCGGCACGGCTTCATCTTTGAGTGGGCTGTCAGGGGGAGCCAGTGTAACCCTGGCTTCCCGCCCCCCCTCTTTCAGATTGAATACAGGTGTGACACCGAAAACTTCCCGGGCGCGGGCCAGGAATCCCTCTACTGTACCGCCCGGCATAATCTGGTACAGAAGTGTTATCCCATCAGGTGAACAGGTTCCGGATGTCAGCTTCCAGCTTTCCAGAACATACTTCGCCGGATCGGTCCGTCTCTGACAATCGTTGAGAAGATCCGTAGCCGTGACTTCGTGTGCCCAGGGGTGAGGCAGAGATTGAGGTTTTACCTGGGTGGCAAACATCGCGCGGGCCCTGGCCTGGATTTCCTCGGCGGTGAGCGTCGGCTCCTCTGGTGGTGTGGCAGCCTGCCACCAGGTAATGCCAAATGTACCCATCAGCAATATCGCGCTGGCTAAAAACCAGCGTTGTCTTTGCAGTCCATCAACATGTACACGGCATTGCTGTCGTCTACGCGCAGAGAGTCCGGTAAAGAGACTGTTGGCTTCAAGCGGGGTGTCCACTGTGGCCAGACACTTCCATCCTTCTGACGGCGGTTCATTCATGCTCAGGAACAGTGTCAGCAGCGTTTGCATTTTGTCTGCGCCCCCCGTTTTATCGGCGGTGACGGCAGGCAAACCATTGATGCTGGCCAGAAACACGAAATCAGTACTATTCAGTCGGTAAATACCATATCCGTTTCGTGTACTGGCACAAAAAGCGAGCGCCAGTGAGTAAAGCTGATGCCGGCGATGACGGGCTGGCAATCGGCCGCCCCCAACTACCTGTTGCTGCCTGTCCCGTCCATTTATTCGTTCACTGGAAGCATTAACACCGATACCTGCTGTACTGGCGGGCCGTGCTTTTCTCAGTTGAAATGACGGTAGCCGGAATTTCTGCCTTTCCTTTGGTGCCCAGTCCATTCCCGCCAGCCAGTAACGGCTGCGAGATTTTCCATCCCGGATTGTAAACAGGTAAGCCTCATCATTCATTTCAGCCTCCGGAGTTCTGCGGGAACGTCGGCGTGATCACTATGACCAAAGTGGTTCGCTCGTTTTTACCTGACTGACTTCCACCCAGGAGCGGATTCCCTGGCGTGAAGGTACCGGACTTATTGACGGAGGTATTGTTCTGATCAAAGCCGGTGAGGATCAGCGACTGCCCGGCCCGGAGGTTTGCCTTCTGGCTCAGGGAGCGCAGTTTGGTATATGGCATCTCTATATAGGAGTTGCCGTCTTTTGACGTGAAGTTACGAATAGTAGGTGGATCAGACAGATTGAAGTTCACCTGCAGCTGAACATTACCTGTTTCCTGAATTAACGGCAGGAGGGTCATGTTGAACCCGGTAGTGATCATCCCCGGAGTCAGAGTTGTGGTGGCGCCAACATCAGTGGTGGTTGTTGTAGCCGACTGTGCCACATAAACCGTCTGATCTGCCATCTGGATAGGCACGGGCGTCAGGTTTGTCACGGTGCTGGACTGAGAGGTGACGACGCTGACATCACCCTGTTCGGACAGTGCTTTTAGCAGCAGGCTGGAGCCAGCAAACTTCGCGGCATTACCGGTAGCGGTATCAAGAATGGATGCGCCGGCAGATATACCGCCAGAGAGATCCCCGGTAGCGTTATTAAGCGTTGCGCCAGCTGAATGCAGTGACTTGTAGACCAGATTCCAGTCAATCCGGAAATCTTCATTTCGTGAATTACCGACGCTCAGTACTTCAACATTCAGCGCTACCTGCCGGTTCATGATGAGATTCTGCTCGTTCACGTAACGGGCCACGGCAGCCTGTACTGAAGGTGTATCCGTCACAATCAGTGATGAGCTGGACGAGGACAGCCAGTAGCGGCCTTTATTTGGAGTCAGCATGGACTCAACAGCTTTGCGCAGATCAGCATACAGATCGTATTCCTGACCGGTAGTTGTGCTCTGGGAGGTGGTGGATTCCCCGGATGCGGAGTTATCCGTGCCACTGGTGGCCCCCATACTGCTGGTCGTTCCTGAACTGACGCTCGACGTGCTGGACGTTTTGGTATTCAGCATGGCCAACGAATAGGTCCGGGTTTCCATCAGGTAGAAAACGATGGTGCCATTATCCATTCGCCAGTAGAGACCGCTACGGCTGGCCATCAGATCCAGAAGCCCGCCCAGATCGCCCTGCCACATCAATCCGGTGAGATTCAGGGGCTGGCTGGTTCCGCCTGTTGCCGGAGAGGTTACGCCACCCAGGCTTGCCAGTGGTGTCCGCCCACTGTCATCAGGGGGGGGGAGTGAGCCACTCATCTGGCGTGTGACGCCGGTGCTGACGCTACTCTGGCTGATATCAATGGCATCAGGAGTAAATATGACTGGTGTGCCGCACAAAGCTGTGATGCGTTGTGCCAGTTCCTGCAGCGTAATGTTCTTTTTTGCCTGAGTTATGTTACAGGACGGAGCCTGGCGGTTTCTTTCCCGTACGGCGACAGGAATGGGGCTGGGGTTAATCCACTGCCGGTCCGTCCAGGTCAGTGGTTGTTGGTGTTGGGTTCGTGGCAGCTGCGCCTGCGCGCGGGCTACCGTGGCATCAGATTGAGCCTTCGTCTGCATTTTGTTGATTTCAGAGAAGGTACAGCCTGCGAGCATGGCAAAGCAGGACGCCATCAGCAGGCGCCGCAAAAGGGTTTTCTTCATGGGGAAAATCCGGATTAGTTGAGGTAAACCACGGCGCCTTCAGAAACGCCCTGTGGTGCCGTGAGTCCGGTTGCAAGACCGGAGAGCCAGATTAGCTGGCCACTTCTCATGGTGCCGATAAGTGCCGAACCGCGACTCTGTGCCCGTAATGCATCAACGAGCCCAGGTTGTTCCGGCATCCAGATCCACAATCTGCTCTGAAGTAACCGGTACTGGATTCGGCTGTCGGGCGTGAAGGGAAGACCCAGTTGATCGGTTGGAATGGCGGCCTCCTTCTGACCTGTCTTGTAACGCCAGTCATTAACACGATTAGCGATGGTCAGGAACTGGGATGCATAAAACTGGCCGCTCTGTGTTTGTATAGCTGTCCGACTGTTCTGATTGCGCTGGGAATCTATATCACCGGCGATAAGGAAAAATATCATACCGATGGCCAGTATGACCCAGCCCATCATCGACCTGCCGGAGTGTCTGTGACTGATACCACGCACTGCATGCGGGAAGCTTCTGCATAAAGCGGTTTCTGTGCGGTACGGTAAAGGTCGAACATTTGGCCGAGCATGGTTTCAAATGAACCGCGGAATGTCAGCGGAGCATCAAGCCGATAATCCGTCACGGCGACAGGCCATATAACCGTCCAGTGTGGTGAAGCGCCAGATTCACAGCGGGTGTCCTGTGCCCATTTCATCAGCATTTCCCGCAGAGTTGTACCAGCCGGTGCCGTCCAGGTTTTGCCCTGAATCACAGGTGCGATCGGTTGTCCTGTGACTGGCTGCGGTTTCACCGCTACCGGTGTCTGCGCCGATTTTGTCGTTACAGGGGCCGGAGATTTAACAGTTGCCTGCGCTACTGGTTGGGCTGAATCCGGGCCGCTGAATGGGTTTTTCGGTACGCCGGCTGCCTGGGCAGGAGTTGTTCGGTTTTCAGTGGACGACGCAGAGGTTTTTAACTGAGCAGATTGACCCTTTCGCTGCAGTGTGACGGCATGACGATTCCAGTCCACCTGCGCCTGGATTGATTGCTCTTCCAGCAAACGGTTGAGCACCCTAGTCCACTGGTCATTGGTGTATACCGAGACGATACGGGTATTCAGGACAGGGCGCAGTGCATTCTCGTAGTTGAGTGCCCAGCCAGTGGGAATGATACGTTTGACCCACTGTTCGAGTGTGAGGTTGCGCGCCGGTGATAATGACAGAACTTCAACGGGACCCGGTGTGCCGATAAATGTAAGTGTTGACAGTGATGGGTTCGCGACTGAACCAGGTGCGCTGGATTTACTTGTGGAGGAAGCCAGCATTGTTGGTTGAGGTAAAGGCGAGGTCTTCGATAACTGCGCTGCAGTTGCCGACTGTCGTACGGGAACAGGTGTAGCGGCCGGAGGCGCTATCCGTCGTTGTGTTTGTTTGATTATATCAGCGCTGTCGCTGATCTGACCGTCTACAAACACGAGTGCAGGGGTGTCTGGTGCGACATTACGGTTTTGAAATCCCGTGCAGCTGCTCAACAGTGACGGTATTAACAGGGGCAGGGCAATTTTATGCACGCTGACGTCCCGGGTGAATGGTCGAAACTTCATGGTTTGTTCCTTTTGTTATCGGTCAGTGAAGGTCTGGCCGCCAGAGATTACCGCTGCCGACATTTTCTCGATCTCCCCATGCTCCCCATGCGGTTTCCGGCAGGGTACTATGTCCGATATAGAGAGTGCGTAAAGTAGCTTTAGACAACGAAGTGTCCCGGCCTCGAACAACAGAGAAACGATCGAGATAGAAAGACTTTTCAACTTCTTCGTCCTCGTTTTTTTTCAGCAGGAGTTGAAATGTGACAGGTGAAATCATTGAGCCTGTTGCGGTAAATGCTTCTTCCATACGAGTGAGCTGCAGGATGTGATTCTTCCGAGTGCGCTGGCGCTCCATGATTTCGGTGACAACTTGTTCAGGCCAGGGGCAGAGGCAGTGTTTCCAACCAAGTCCTAGAAGTGAATTAAGTACTGCCCGGAATCGAAAAAGATCGCAGTTCCCGGTTGATACAGAGTTCGTCCAGAGCGTAGTCAGTACGGCATCAATGGAGCGTTTTTTTTCGGTTTCGAGTAACTGCCGGATAGTCATGAACTCGCTTCCCATTCCTTTGAATGTCGGTATTCTTCTTGCTCCGCTTAACCATTCAGTGATGAATCTACGTTTGCCACGCTCTGAGGTTATGTGATGGTTTTCGACTGCCGTACGTAAGGCAACGAGAATGCACCACAAGAGATGGCTGACCTGTTCCTGGGTGGATTGCATGGTTTGTCTCTCTTAGGTTCCGGTTTCTGGCAATGACGTCTGTACCTTCATTCCGCCAGAATGAAGGAAGCCTGAGTGCTGGCTGGTTAAAGGAACAGAGGTTGTTCATCGGGTAGGACCAGCCCAGACGTCATTGCCGGAAAACGGTGCAAAAAAAAGCCCCCATAGACGGGGGAAACTAAAAGGGATGGAGTGATAACTGGTTAAGGCCAGTTTAAGAGGCTACGGTAAATTACATTTCAAAACCCCCATGCATCAGCATGGGTGATCATATCGAACAACATCGCTGTCCTGGATATTGGGTGTTCCATTTTTTCTAGCTGTGTCAGGCGTTTGTACTGACTTTTTGTAAGCCAAATATTTGATGCAACTTCCAGTTCATCCCTTGCTGCAGGGTGATGGGTAGGGTCGGGATATTTTTTCATTAATGCTTCAACCACCCTTGTGTTCACTGGGGTGATTTGGCTACCGAACTTCACAAAATCGCAGAAGGCTGAGTGCGCCCTAATAGTATCTATCTTTTGAACATCAAAATTGGCTTTTAGGAAAAAATATCCAGGAAAAACTGCAGATACCCTTTTTCTGAAAACATGCGGTGCATCAGCACGACGTATTTTCGTTAAGGATAATGGCGTCCAGGGAGTAATTCTCCTGTCGTGTAGCCAGCCGAATAATTTCTCGCGATTTTTGCCCCCCGTAATATAGAGAGCAAGATACCATTGTTGGTTACATACAGTCTCAATATTCATTTTTGAACGCTTCGCGCAGAATTGATCCATGACGGGATAATTCAATGTTCAACGGGGACGAACATACTCAACCATGACGACTAACAGTCTTACTAACAAACACTTAAGTTTGCCTGCTGTATTGGGGGTCTCATAGCTCAGAATGCTCTTGTAGGGTAGACCCTCAAGTAAAATTGGCGGCAATACTTAAAGGTCTGCGCGTATAATTCTATCCCAGTAAACCAAAGTAAAGTGTAAATAGTCCAAGTCTTAAAAATGCACCCTTAAGGGGTGCATTTTTTGATTAATTTGTGATCATCAATGAAATCATAAAAAAATATGAGCGTGACAATATTACTGCCCGCATTGCATCGTTGCTTTTTAAGTTCAGAGCCTTAGTGCTTCGCTTAAGATGTGATCGGACCGTTTCAACAGAGATATTGCAAATGTCAGCAATGGATTCATATGTATTTCCGTGTGCATACAGAGTCACAATTTCTAACTGTTTTTTGGAAAGTTCAGGAAAAACGCTATGCAGGGCGTTAATAGTGTTCTCATTAATCATTGTGAAGTCCCCTGGCAAATCAGTACGTAATAAATTTACGCGTAAAATGCATCTCCCTTAATGGGGAGAAACCCCATTGAACATGTTGTGATATGTGGTATGGATTAGGGCGTTCTGTTTAGAGAACACATCAGCTACAAGGCATTGAAAGCCAAGTTTATTTGCTAAGGGGGATTGAGAATTCTTTGATAAGTTCTTGAGCATTGTAGATGAAGCTCCCGTGTAGATATGATATCGGCTACCACGGAGTTCTCACGCTCTGGTGGCAGCCCAGGCAGGGGTGAGAAACCGGCCTACACGGTACCGGCCAACCTTACGGTTGCCCTACCTGAACCGCCATTACACAGATGTGCTGGTTCAGTACACAAAAAAACACGCTATGCGTGTCTATGTGCACGTGTAGATACGGGTTCTCACGCCCGGTCACAGGATTTACTATGACTGTTGAAGACTACTGTTTGCTTAGTGATGAGTCAACTAGATACGCATCAGGATCAGCTCTGAATAATCGAAATCTCGGCTTTAAAAATCGAGGGGGGATATAGGCATCCCAGTTATTCTTCTTGCAAACTTCTATTAGCTCGGCCCCTGACGCGGTCCCGGTTTTCTGCAGACATCTGCTGATTCTGTGTTCTACCGCTTTTAAAGAAGTCCCTAATATCCGAGACATAATTTTCCTGCTGTATTTAAGAGATATTAAAAAAATGACTTCCCATTCAGCATTAGTAAATATCTCGGACGGTACCCTATATACCAACGATTTGGGAACGTCTCCCGACAGTAAGCTATCTGGTCCAAAAATATCAACAGGTCTTACCTGAAGCATAGTACCGGAACAGATCCCTTCATCGTCATAATAGGGCCGGGACTCGAAGTACAAAGCATGTATAGAGTTGCTCTCACCTATTGGATGCGTAACGATTGAAGAGAACTGGTCTTCATGCTCCATAACAAGTTCTTCCTGATTGTGTATTCGCTGTGAAAGGTAAGCTAAGGATGTAGGAAGTTGGTCTAATGTTTTACCTACAATAGGATAATCATAAGGGAGTTTTAATAACCTAAGAAAGGCTTGGTTTACTGCTACATACTGCAGGCTACCATTCTTGATTGTCATAGGTTCCCTGCTGTTGGAAATCAGGTTTAAGACCTGAGGAGCAAGTTGGAATTTTTTTTTGAAGAAATGATTTTAGACATCATCCGCTAATGGCCGTATCTATTTGAATTTTAGAGGTATATTCTGTGTGTGGATGTACTATATCATGTAAAACTACACTTAACTGAGTTTGATCAGCGATCATAATATTAGTTAATGATGCTTTTAAGTGTCTGATTGTATGCTACGATACAATAATTCGTAGGTGCTATCTGTAAACCAGGAGGAGTTATGGCACATCCGATACATTGCACGAAAGTCGCTGGTATCACGGAGTTCAAAAGGGATCCGTTAGGGACTGTCGAGTCAGCAGAGGGTGATGCTATTGCTATTCTGAATCGTAGCGCGCCGGCGTTTTATCTTGTACCACTAGAGCTTTTCGAGAGCTTAAAACGAGACGCAGAAGCGCATCGTTCCAGAAGTGAAGCTTAATCCTGGTGCTGGAGAGATCCTAAAAATTGATCCTGCATTGTTGTGGTGATAAAGTCGGTGAACTTATTGTTATAAATGAATTTATTAGGTTGTCACGCCTTAGAAGGTGACAGGTTCTGGCAGGTTAGTTAACTAAGCCCAGAAAAGCAAAAACCCCGATAATCTTAGATACTTGGCGGCATCGCGAGATTAACGGGGTCCTTAACAAATCATGCAGAAGTTGTTGCTTCTGTATGGGAGTATAACCCGTGCGCGAAAAAAGACAAGAGATTCCGTGCTTACTCCTTCTGTGCAACATAAGCGCAGGAAGTAGTGAGTAAGCAGAATTCTGAAGCTACTACACTTTACCGCCAGGTAAAAAATCCGAATCCAGTGTTCATTCCTGAAAAGGGAAAGAAAACTCTGCCATTCTGTGAAAAAATTCGCGAGAAAGCTGTTGGCTTCACTCAGCGTGCAGAGTTTCAGGCTCTGGTTGCTATGCTGATCGCCCGTGGTGAGCGCAAAAAGCGCCCTCCAGTGTTGCGCATACGGGCTCTGGAAGCAGCTGTTCAGGCAATGTGCCATTATTTTAATCCCCTGGCTAATCGCGTTGGTTCATCGCTTACTACCATGAGCATTCGCTGCGGGCTGGCCACGGAAAAAAAACGTCTGTCGATCACCCGCCTGACGGGGGCTCTGAAGTTTCTCGCTCAGCTCAATCTCATTACCTATAACACCGAATACGACAAAGAAATTGGCTGCAATATCCCCACAGACATAACTTTCACGCCTCTGATGTGGCAGGTACTGGGGGTGTCTGAGGAAGCCGTTGCTGCAGCCCGTCGCAGCCGTATCGAGTGGGAGAACAAGCAGCGTGAGAAGAAAGGGCTACCCCGCGCCGGTGCTGATGAACTTATCAGTGCGGCCTGGTCATTCGTGCGTGAACGCTTCCGACAGTATCATAAGTCACGTTATGAACACGGCATGAAACGGCACAGGGCGCGTAAGGATGCTCCCCGAACGCGTAAAGAGATTGAGCAACTGGTTCGTCTGCAGCTCCAGAAAGAAATCAGTAAGGGCCGCTTCTTCGGTACTCTTGATTCGGTGCGCGACGAGATAGAACGTCGGGTCACTGAGCGAATGAAGCTCTCGCGTGGCCATTATGCTCGACTCGGTGATGCCTTGCTCGTCACAACTTAACGCCTGCTAATACACAATCTATATGACCTGGTGCCCTGGTGCCGGTATACGCCTGCCTGCTTTCCAGCTTGTATTGCCGTTTTCACCTATTCGAGTCCCTGTTTTATGTCTCTGAATGACAAACTCGTCCGGTAGCTCTCAGAGTGAATAAACTTAAACAAAATCCGACCTTTGTTGGTCACACATTTCTGTGACCGATCGCCCAATGTTTCGCCGCTTTTCGTTGTTCTTCTACTTATCCACACAAACTACAAGAGGGTATTGCTTCAATCCACTGGAAGGATATCGTTCAAACCACTAAATGGTTTTTTTACAAACTACGATGATCCTTTTAAACACCCGATCTTCTTTCTTTTAAACTTCAGTTATTACTTACTTTTAAAAATAAAACCTATTCAGCACCTGTCCTGTGGACATGTGTATAACGCCCGCCCTTGCAGCGGACGCTGTCCGCGCCGGTTCGGTTCAGGCGCTTTGCGCCTTAAAGTAGCTCCCGCCAAAAATGGCGGGCAGGGTGCAAAACTTTATAAACTGCCAACATCTGGTAACTGACCTTCCAAATCTTCAACTCCTCACACAAACTCACCACTGAAAAGCGCCGCCACCCGGCCCAAAGGGCCGGAAGACATCGCTTTTAATGATGGATGTTGTAACTAGATTCTGAGCCGCTTTAATTTATACTGTCGACAGGTCCAGGATAACACGCCCGTAAGCGGTCCTAACGGCCCGCTAACGCGGAGATACGCCCCGACTGCGGCTAAGCCTTGTCGTGACCACTCCGACGGCGCACATAGCTTTCTGTACAGCCTGTTTGCGGATTATGGCTTAACAGGGGGAAGGGATGGATTGGTGGAACCTATCAGAACTGTAACCGGCTACGCCGGGCAACGGCGCCACTCACTTTCAGTGTAATATTTAACATCTGTTGGCGCCTTTATGCCGCCACGCGGCATAATTATTCTCCGTTTATACCGGTAGCCGCTGGAACTGCCGAAATTTCCGTTGAGCATAAATTTTAGCGTTCGACAGCATGTGTACAAAAGACCTCGTCAACAAGACAACAAAGTAATAGCTGTTTGTAGCGTAAATATTCAGGGGTGATATTTATGGGTTAGTGTTTTTTACGGGACAACTACAGTAATATGTGATACCGATGCAGTGGATATTATTAACGGTATCGACTATGTATCAAATAGCTGGATAAAAGTAATAGTTGAATAAGGTATCAATACCCGTAATCTTACGTTCAAACCACCAAAATGGGGGGTATCATGTGCAAACTAAACAAAGTTCCTCTCAGAGTACTGGATGATGAGGAAAAGAACTACGCGCTGAACGAGGGAAAGTTTGGGATAGGGTTTTGAGGGAGTACAACGTGTGGCATAGCTCAGGTGGCGAACAAGCGTCCGCCATCCCTAAAAGGTATGGGCTTCAGATGGATTGTTTTCTCGAATTCTTATACTTTGTAAAAATAACTTTGTTGAAAACAATATTAATAACCCAGCAGATAAGCACTCCTAAAAAAGCTGCACCATAGATGCGTTGGTTCGGATCTGTAATCCAGTTTAATGGCCACACCGCATCAATTTGCGAATTATTATTTGACACAATTAGTTGAATTTCAGATAAACATGCGTAAGAAAAGGAAAACGTTATTACATACAGGACTGCAAAATAAAATGGTTTAGGAAAGGTTCTGTCACTCTTCTTATTCATTTTAGAACTCCTGAGGAAATTGTTAATGATATATATTTAATTAGACTTGTTTCTACTGCACATATATAAATTTATAGGTTATGTTCTGATATGTCCATTAGTTTTAACTTAAGTGCATTTTATTTCCGTCAATATATATCTGCGTGTTGCTATGTATAACAGGAAAAGAAAGGAGAAGGACGCGCACTGGCACTGGCAGTCAAATCGGCCGCCTGGCATCGTGAGAACTCGTAGCACAGGATGCAGGCATTTTCACACAGGCACAGGTAATCGGTTTCCCCTGCTGTCGGCAACGTTCGGATTCAGGGCGTCATTGAGAGAGCCTTATCCCTGATGTTGCTTCCGCCAACGCCAGGGTTCTGTCTGGTCGGGGGCTGACCAGAGTCCGATTGCCAGACGTCTGGCTTCGTCTTCGAGGGCAGCGTAGTCAGGTTTGATGGGTTTTCCGTGATATCGGTACGCCCAGGCCAGTCCCTTACGGATCTGTTCGGCATTCACGTCCTTAGCGTCAAGCCACACCGTACCCAATAGCCGTCCATAACGATCCGTATCTCCTCCCGTGACGGTTACGGTTCGCTGCGCCACCATCGATGAAAGAGCCTGACGGGAGCGCTGGCCAAAGGGCTGGCTCTTTTCGGGTGCATCAATGCCGGCCAGACGAACACGGGTCACTCTGTTCCCTGTTTCAAGAATCTCAACGGTATCTCCATCCAGCACGCGCACAACCCTGCCGCTGACATCCGCGCTGGCAGAAAACGTCAGAACGATCATAACTATTGAACATAACAGGCGGATCATGCATATAGGGGTCTGACGCTCAGTGGAACGAAAACTCACGTTAAGGGATTTTGGTCATGAGATTATCAAAAAGGATCTTCACCTAGATCCTTTTAAATTAAAAATGAAGTTTTAAATCAATCTAAAGTATATATGAGTAAACTTGGTCTGACAGTTACCAATGCTTAATCAGTGAGGCACCTATCTCAGCGATCTGTCTATTTCGTTCATCCATAGTTGCCTGACTCCCCGTCGTGTAGATAACTACGATACGGGAGGGCTTACCATCTGGCCCCAGTGCTGCAATGATACCGCGAGACCCACGCTCACCGGCTCCAGATTTATCAGCAATAAACCAGCCAGCCGGAAGGGCCGAGCGCAGAAGTGGTCCTGCAACTTTATCCGCCTCCATCCAGTCTATTAATTGTTGCCGGGAAGCTAGAGTAAGTAGTTCGCCAGTTAATAGTTTGCGCAACGTTGTTGCCATTGCTGCAGGCATCGTGGTGTCACGCTCGTCGTTTGGTATGGCTTCATTCAGCTCCGGTTCCCAACGATCAAGGCGAGTTACATGATCCCCCATGTTGTGCAAAAAAGCGGTTAGCTCCTTCGGTCCTCCGATCGTTGTCAGAAGTAAGTTGGCAGCAGTGTTATCACTCATGGTTATGGCAGCACTGCATAATTCTCTTACTGTCATGCCATCCGTAAGATGCTTTTCTGTGACTGGTGAGTACTCAACCAAGTCATTCTGAGAATAGTGTATGCGGCGACCGAGTTGCTCTTGCCCGGCGTCAACACGGGATAATACCGCACCACATAGCAGAACTTTAAAAGTGCTCATCATTGGAAAACGTTCTTCGGGGCGAAAACTCTCAAGGATCTTACCGCTGTTGAGATCCAGTTCGATGTAACCCACTCGTGCACCCAACTGATCTTCAGCATCTTTTACTTTCACCAGCGTTTCTGGGTGAGCAAAAACAGGAAGGCAAAATGCCGCAAAAAAGGGAATAAGGGCGACACGAAAATGTTGAATACTCATACTCTTCCTTTTTCAATATTATTGAAGCATTTACCAGGGTTATTGTCTCATGAGCGGATACATATTTGAATGTATTTAGAAAAATAAACAAATAGGGGTTCCGCGCACATTTCCCCGAAAAGTGCCACCTGACGTCTAAGAAACCATTATTATCATGACATTAACCTATAAAAATAGGCGTATCACGAGGCCTGTGGGAGGAAAATAAAGTGTCATCCTAACTACAGGACCCTGCAACGTAGCAATTCCTGCAAAAATCCATTTAAAACAATGACTTATTTCAATTCTGCCATCTGCAAGCGTTTTGTGGGGATGGAGGCCGGAATCATTAAAGTATCATCCTAATTTTCGCTCAACCTTGGAAAATGCTGAGAATCGTAAAAATAAAGTTTCATCCTTTCCGCTACTAGTTCAAGGCTTTCTTCCGGCCGCCGGCAACAACGCTGCTTGGCTGAGGCGATCCACTTGCGCTACCGCTCACTGATCAGATCGAACTTGAACTCGACGAGCAGCCAACCATCAGGCCGAGCGTGATCGCCAAAAAAAACGGATCATGCGAAATCCTTCGTTGAGTTTGGCGCGGGTTTTAGCAAATCAGCTGGCCCGCGATCCGGTTGAGAGTGATCCGAAGCGGTCCTTGACGACCGGCACAAATCGGCCGATTCTGTTGAAAAAGTAGCTTTAGCGGCAGCCTGCCGATCAGGTGTGCCTGCTGTCGAAGTGGCTGCAAGCCACTTCAAGTTGCCTTCCGGCGTTTCACTGAGCGTCCTTGCTCAGGTTTAAGGGTTAATTTGAGGGTTTCTGCTCGTAGCAGGCATACCTATCCCGTCAGCGGTGGCCCTTGAGGCAAAAGCTTGGCCATGCGGCGCAGGTTCTGCACCATCGCAGCCAAGGTGAATTCGTCAGTGGCACCCGTTAGGCCACGCAGTCGTAAACGGTCGAGTTTCATGATCCGTTTGAGGTGGGCGAAAAGCATCTCCACCTTCTTTCGTTCGCAGCGAGAGACGAGGTACTCCGGTGTCTTGGCGATGCGTCGAGCCACGTCGCGGGCAGCCTCATGGATGCTGCGGACGATCTTCCGATTCGGCGTGTTGGGGCAGCATTTCGCTTTCAACGGGCAGGTGGCGCAGTCGGTTTGGCTGGAGCGGTAAATGACGGTTTTGGCCTTAGTTACCCGCGACCTTTGCTGGGTGAAGGCGCGCCATTCACTGCGTAGCGGTTTGCCGGCTGGGCAGCGATATTCATTGGCGTCCTGACTCCAGTGAAAGTCGTTACTGGAGAGGCTGTCGTCCTTGCGCTCGGTCTTGTCCCACACCGGCACATGCGGTTCGATGTCCTTTTCTTCGACCATCCAGGCCAGCATCGGGGCGGTGCCATAAGCGGTATCGCCGATAAGGCGTTCCGGTGTGAGATCGAACTGCGCCTCGACACGCTCGACCATCGTCCTAGTCGAATCGACTTCGGCGGTACGGTGCGCCGGGGTAGCTTCCACGTCCATGATCACACCGTGCTCAGTGTCGATCAGGTAATTCGTGGAGTAGGCAAAAAAGGCCGGGCCACCTGGCGCTGCTGTCCAACGGGACTGAGGATCAGTGAGCGAAATTTTCTTGGGAAGAGCCTCAGCCAGCGCCTCTTCATCAAGGGCTTCGAGGTACTCGCGCACTGCGCGGCTGCTGAGCTTTGGATCGTTCCAATCGACCTCATCTCCCGCCACCCCACGTTGCCGGCTGGCATCCGCCTTAATGATGCTGGCGTCGACGGCGAAACCTTCACCCTTGACTAGGCCGGCTGCCATGCAGCGCCGCAGCACCTCATTGAATAACCAGCGGAATAGATCGCTGTCACGAAAACGCCCATGGCGATTCTTCGAGAAGGTCGAGTGATTGGGGACTTCGTCTTCCAGACCCAACCGGCAGAACCAGCGATAGGCCAGGTTCAGGTGCACCTCTTCGCACAATCGCCGCTCGGAACGAATGCCATAGCAGTAGCCGACGACCAGCATGCGCACCATCAACTCCGGGTCAATCGAGGGACGCCCGATGGGGCTATAGAAATCTGCCAGGTAGGCACGTAGATCACTGAGATCCAAGCACTGGTCGATGCTGCGCAGGAGATGTTGGGCCGGGACGTGATCTTCCAGATTGAACGAGTAGAACAGGCGCTGCTGTCCTCCCGGTAACTGTCCCATCATGCTGTTCGCCCCCACGCTCGCTGACAAAGCAATTTTGCCAACGGCATGGGGAGGCCGCTACTTTTTCAACAGAATCGGCCGCACACAGCCATTCGGCTCAACAGAACCCTGCCTTTACCCCACCAAACTCCGGAAACTCGCCCGGTAGTCCGTCGGCTTGAGATGCACATGTTGGCTGAGGTCGCCGGGTAGCGTGAACAGGCGCGGACCGTCCCGAAACTGGAACACGCGATACAGATGGAATTGATCGCCCGCCTCCTTGGAGAATTCGAGTTCGTTGTGGCTGACCAAGAAAGACGAGCCTACCCCGCCATTGGTGGTTTTCACCTCGATGAAGCGCTCATGGGCGTCCTCTTCGAACGACAGGATGTCGAACCCCGCACCGTCTCCCTGGGTGTCGGACACCCAATCCAGCCGCTGAAAAAGCTCTGGGTGGCCGAGCTCGGTCAGGCGTTGCTGTTCGTAGCCAATCACCCACTGCTCCCCTGCCCGGCCCAGCTTGCGGTTGGCTTCATCGCGAGCGGCATAATCGAACTTTCGCGGTAGGCGTTGCCGTAGAGATGCCGGGGTACGCACAAGCACTTCACGGGCGGGTGGTTCTACCAAAGCCGCTCGGTAGGTTTTGTCACCCGGAAGTTTTACCTCCTCCAGGGCATCGACAAGAGCGCCGACCGTCTGCTGATGTTCCAGAACGTAGGCGTGTACGGATTTACGCAGCAGCAGTTGGCTGTTGCCGCGTGGCTTGTAGCCGTTGATATAGGGCAGGCCCAGGGCATCGAGTACGGCGCTAATGTTCTGGTGCTTGAGCTCGACTGAAGACTTGCTGCGACCGTTCAGCAGTTGGCGCAGTGCCTGGTTGTGCTCGGACTTGTGGTACGGCTCCCCAGCCGCCTCGGCACGCAGCATGTCGAAATAGTCTTCGACCGTGGCCAGGACCTCTTCTTCGGACCAGTCTTCGCCGATGCGAATGATGCGAAACCCGAGCCGCGTCAGCGCCGGAACGACGGTCGTCTCGCCACCGGAGAAGCTGTCAGCAGTGAGCGGGCCCTGCTCGGGAAATTGCTTGCCGAAGGCCACACCGGCGATGGCCTTGGAATCGCAATCGGTGCCGGTCTTCGGATCACGTACCAGGAAGTCGCGGGACTTGCCGTAGCCGTGGCGCGCCAGGAATTTCGTGCGGCCCAGTTGCACGAACTCATCGATGGCAGCCTGCACGGCGGCGGGGCTTCGAAGCTGGGAGAGTTGAGACACAGGGTCCTTCCTTACTGTCATGGTGTGCCGGGAACCGCCGAGCCACGAGATTATGAGTAGCCCCTGAACAGAAACGTCACGATAAAAGCCGTGAACGCCACCAGGCCCATTAAATCCCTTGCGTATTTGCAGCCCGTGCTGTCCAAACCTGTACCAGGTCCGATCAACACGCTCCAACCATTGAGGTACGAAAACACCGCCTGACCGAACAAAAAATGCGTGATAGCCGCCGCAGCCATGACGCCGGAATCGTCAGACAGGCTGTAGCTGTTGACCATTGCCCTGTACGCCTGCATCTGAAATGGCTATTGCCCTGATGGGAGCCGGCTTTTCAGCCACCGACACCAGCGATGCCGTCAATATTCTTTACCCGATAACCATGACCGTACAAGCTAACAAGGCCTGGCAAGCCAGCGGACTTAAAAAGTCTTTTTTTCTACCATCCCACAAAAAAGTTCGTGGTGGAGAAAAGATAAGCTATGCAAGGCTTTAGGAGACGTGGTTTTTCAGGATGACGAAGAACGATTCGGCGCTAGGTGCAACATAGGTGCATCGCACGAGCGCTAGGAACGGCGAAAAAAGGCGGACGTGGCGAAATCGGTAGACGCAGCAGACTTTAAAATTGGAGTGCCCGCGGGGAAATCCGCGGAGTAGAACCGCTCAAAGTCGGGGAACGCTAACGGGCAATACCCTAAGCCAATCCCGAGCCAAGCCCCTTCGGGGGAAGGTGTAGAGACTGGACGGGCGGCGCCTAAAGCCTTCGGGCAATGGCGAAGGGACAGTCCAGACCACGAACGTCATCAGACGGCGGCGAAAGTCGAGGTGGTACGAAAATCTGCTTCTCTGTGAGAGTACGGGTTCGAGTCCCGTCGTCCGCACCACAAAGCCAAACATCCCTGCGATGATCGACCTCTGGGCGTTTGGTCGTGAGCCCGCCACCCTCGCGCTACGCTTTGCGCAGGCGTCGAAGGCGATCAGGTGCGCCCATCGATTCCGTCGAGCACCATCGCTGCGAGTTCATCGCTGGTGTGTGCACCACTATCGAGAACACGGGTTGTGCATGGAAGCCGTTCCCTTGCGGCCAAGCATCGGGCGACATTCGCTAATCGCCACTCTCGAATCTCCGCATTTCGATTCGGGTCAGGATGCATGGTCTGGTTCGCGATCCGGTGACGCAATAGGTCCTCGTTGAGCGTCAGAAAGATGTGCAGCAGCTGATCGTCGATCCGCCTTACCCCGTCGAGTATCTCAGTCAGATAGTCCGGGTGCACGAGCGTCATTGGGATGATGATGTCCTGCGAGTAATTCCTTCGAATCTCCCTGACCGCCGCGATCGTAAGTCCCCTCCACAAGGGGAGATCCTGATAGTCTCCGCTCGCTGGCATGGGGACCGTTTCTTTCACCACGAACCCGATTTCCTCGGGGTCAAAGATCAGCGATTTGGAACGCCGATCGCGCAGCCGCTTAGCGAGCGTCGTCTTTCCGGCGCCGAAAGGTCCGTTGATCCAGATTATCATTGTCGACGGCCTCTAACCTGAAGGCTCGCAAGAGCGCTCGACGGCCTCGTGCGGAGGCACGATCGGAGTGGTTCCGAAATGCTTCTCAAGATAGGTGACGCCGAACGTCACGATGTCCTGCGCGTCGAACAGGTAGCACTGAGCAAAGCCCACGACACCTTCTCGATGGCGACCGAGCTTCACGTAAGCATTTGCTATAGTTTCAACCGCATCCGGCTTTCCTTCGATAGCAAAGCAATCGAGAATGCCGTTTGAATCGTAATCCGATGCCGTTTTCCAGGCGACTTCACCGTCTCTTCCAAGCATCGGCATCTCATACGTCACCCACCGTTTGTTGGGGATATCGGCAACCGCCTCGGCGTAGTGCAATGCGGTAACGGAGTTTAGCGGCGCACCCAACAGCAGGGCCTTCCCGCCAAGGCGAACGAACCGCTCGACGGGCGATCCTTCCCCCAAGGCGTGACCGAGTTCGTGAGGCTCCGTCAGCGTTTCAGCCAGCGGACCAACCGCGACCATCGATGCATCGGGGTGCGCGCTGCGCCGCGCGCCGGGGGCTTGAACCAGAAATTGATTCAGCAGGCCGAACCCACGGTAAGTCCCGGCTGTTGCGGGATCGAACGGCAGCCAGGTACGGCGGGCTTCGTCATCCAGCCGAGCGCCATTCAGAGTCTCCTCGTAGGGTGATCGGTCCCACGACGCGTATCCCATCACAGTGCCAGTCGGCCCAACCGCGGAGCGTAACGCGGCAACGACCGTCTCCGCTCCTCCTTCGACCGGACCAATCGCTTTAAGTGAGGCATGCACCATCAAGAGGTCACCGGTTTGGACTCCGAGTTTTTGAAGCGCCTCCGTTATTGCCTTCCGCGTATGCATCGCGATATCTCCTCTAAACTGCAAAACACTATACGGGGTCTGACGCTCAGTGGAACGAAAACTCACGTTAAGGGATTTTGGTCATGAGATTATCAAAAAGGATCTTCACCTAGATCCTTTTAAATTAAAAATGAAGTTTTAAATCAATCTAAAGTATATAT
>NZ_JAPPTE010000027.1:0-52494 GCF_026719375.1 Citrobacter sp. W9
TCATCAGGCGCGGAACTCATCAAGGCGCGGGAATAAAATCCCATTCAGACGCCGGATAGATTCAAGCAAGCCAACTTGTCGTCAAAATCGGTGTTGCAAAAACGGGAGTGACCATAGATTCCGTTTTGAGCGTCTCGACCTGGAAGCCAAAGGCAACTACACCAGTGAAAAAGCGCTGATCACGTTGTGGCAAAATGAGCAGCGTATCGGTAGCCTGCAGCCCGAAAGGCGCTTCTATGCCGCGCGTCGTCAACAGATGATGGAGCCGGGTATCCGCTGGAATCTGATGCATGACTGGTACGCGGTGATGGGCGAAAAAACCGGACCGGACCGTTACGCCATGCGCTTATACGTGCAGACTGGCGTGCGCTGGATTTGGGGAGGAGGATTGTTGATGGTGTTTGGCGCGCTGCTGAGCGCATGGCGAGGGAGGAAGTATCCTGAGTTATTGCCTGATGGCGCTGCGCTTATCAGGCCTACGAGTGAAAAGCAGGGTAGGCCGGATAAGGCGTTCAAGCCGCCATCCGGCAGAACGATGTTACTTGTGGCTTTACTGATTTTTCTCCCTTTTGCCACCCATGCCCAGGTGGTGGACACATGGACGTTTGCCAACCCGCAGCAGCAGGAGAAAGCGCTGTCTATTGCCAGTCAGTTGCGCTGTCCGCAGTGTCAGAACCAGAACTTGCTGGAATCCAATGCGCCCGTGGCAGTCAGTATGCGCCATCAGGTTTACAGCATGGTTGCTGAAGGTAAAGGCGAAGCGGAAATCACCGCCTGGATGACCGAGCGTTACGGTGATTTCGTGCGCTACAACCCGCCGTTGAATGAGCAAACGCTGCTGTTGTGGGCGCTGCCGTGCCTGCTGTTATTGCTGGTGGGCGTGGTGGTCTGGCAGGTGAGGAAGCGTCAGCACGCAGAAGAGGATGAGCAATGAGCCAGGCCGAACATTCCACTGCGCCGTTACGTCCCATGCCCGTGAAGCGGCTGGCTGCTGCGGTGGTGCTGATGGTGATGGCCTGCATCGGCGGTTACCTGTTAACGCCAAAATGGCAGGCGGCACGTCAGGAGCAGGCGCGTCTGGCAGACCCCTTACATGCTTTTTCTGATGAAAATATTCAGGAAAAACAGCTATTTTCTCTGCAATCGCAAATTCGTGCGAATCCGCAGGACGCAGTGAAATGGGCGCAACTGGGTGAGTACTATCTGTGGCAAAACGCGTATCATAATGCGCTGCTGGCCTACGAGCAGGCGCTGCGTATACGCGGTGAAAACGCCGAAATCTATTCCGCGCTGGCGACGGTGCTGTACTATCAGGCCGGGCAACATATGACGCCGCCCACCCGCGAGATGATTGATAAGGCTCTGGCGCTGGACCCGACAGAGGTCACTGCGCTGATGCTGTTAGCTTCCGATGCGTTTATGCAGGCAGACTACGCTCAGGCTATCTCAGTGTGGCAAAAGGTTATGGATTTAAACTCGCCGAGGGTGAATCGGGCACAGCTCATTGACTCTATTAATATGGCGAAGTTGTTGCAGAATCGGCAAAAATAAATTTGTTTTATTTGTGATTTGTATCATTTTGCCTGTTTAAAAAACAGGCAAACGAACAAGCGAGCAAAAAAAACTCATGCCCTGACTTCTTCATTTTTTGAACATATTAAAATTCTTTTATAACAAAAAGTTATTCATCATTATCCCGATAAAATTGCATTTTTATGCAAATAATCAGCGAAAGGCCCTGTTCTCAGAGGGTTGCGCTGAATGCCATGCAGATGATAATGATAATAAGCGTTAAAAAACTCCATAAACGAACGCAACACAAATCATACCTTTTCAGTATGTACTATTCCCACACGCTGCATGTGGAATAGCGCTTCATCGAGGAAGTCCGTTGTTATGAAAAATTTGAAAGTCAGCCTGGCATGGCAGATTCTAATCGCTATGGTGCTGGGCATTCTGCTAGGGAGTTACCTGCATTACCATAGTGACAGCCGTGAATGGCTGATTGTAAACCTGCTGTCTCCGGCGGGCGATATCTTTATCCACCTGATCAAAATGATCGTCGTGCCGATTGTCATCTCTACGTTGATTGTCGGCATAGCCGGGGTGGGCGATGCCAAACAGCTGGGCCGTATTGGCGCCAAAACGATTATCTATTTCGAAGTGATCACCACCGTGGCGATTATCCTTGGTATCACGCTGGCGAATGTGTTCCAGCCCGGTACCGGGGTTGATATGTCGCAGCTGGCAACCGTCGATATTTCGAAATATCAGAGCACCACCGCAGAAGTACAGAGCCACGCGCATGGCCTGATGGGCACGATTTTGTCACTGGTGCCGACCAACATCGTCGCGTCGATGGCAAAAGGCGACATGCTGCCGATTATCTTCTTCTCGGTACTGTTCGGTTTAGGTCTGTCTTCTCTGCCGGCAACTCACCGCGAGCCGCTGGTTACCGTGTTCCGCTCGATCTCCGAAACCATGTTTAAAGTGACGCACATGGTGATGCGTTACGCGCCAGTCGGGGTTTTTGCGTTGATCGCCGTTACCGTTGCGAACTTCGGTTTTGCCTCCCTGTGGCCGCTGGCGAAGCTGGTGCTGTTGGTGCATTTCGCCATCCTGTTCTTCGCGCTGGTGGTGCTGGGGATCGTCGCGCGCATCTGCGGTTTGAGCATCTGGATCCTGATCCGCATTCTGAAAGACGAGCTGATTCTGGCCTACTCGACCGCCAGTTCTGAGAGCGTGCTGCCGCGTATTATTGAGAAGATGGAAGCCTACGGCGCGCCGGCGTCAATCACCAGCTTTGTGGTGCCGACCGGTTATTCATTCAACCTTGATGGCTCAACGCTGTACCAGAGTATCGCCGCTATCTTTATTGCTCAACTGTACGGTATCGATCTGTCGCTGTGGCAGGAAATCGTGCTGGTGCTGACGCTGATGGTGACCTCAAAAGGGATTGCGGGCGTGCCGGGCGTATCGTTTGTGGTGCTGTTGGCAACGCTCGGCAGTGTGGGGATCCCGCTGGAAGGTCTGGCGTTTATCGCCGGTGTCGACCGTATCCTCGATATGGCGCGTACTGCGCTGAACGTGGTGGGTAATGCGCTGGCCGTGCTGGTTATCGCCAAGTGGGAACACAAATTTGACCGCAAGAAAGCGCTGGCCTATGAGCGCGACGTGCTGGGCAAATTTGATAAGACTGCCTTGTAGGCCGGATAAGGCAACGCCGCCATCCGGCAACCTGCTCCGGGTTGCCTGATGGCGCTACGCTTATCAGGCCTACAACGACTACGTTCATCCGGCAATGCAAACCATTAGCCGTTGGCTAACTTATCAAACTCTTCGCAGCCGGTATCGAATCCTTCCATACAGCTCAAATTCAACCAGTGCAGCGCTTTCTGTTTATTCTTCTCGATAAAACCCTGCTCGCCGTTTAAGAACATCATCCCGGCCCAGTATTCGGAATACCCGGTGCGGGAAATGGCTGAACTACGCTTGAAATACCACGTCGCTTTCTCATCGTCAGCAGGAATACCGACGCCGTTGGCGTAAATCAGTCCGAGCAGCATTTGCGCGTCGACGGCGGAGTCATTTTCCAGATCCTCGGAGGCGTTTTGCAGCAAGGTAATGGCTTTGGGGTAATCGGTGCGGCCTGCCTGGGTGTTCACCAGAATACGCGCCAGCGTAATTTCCCCCGCCTTACTGCCCGCCTGCGTCGCTTTTTCCGCCAGCGTTTTGGCCTGAGGGTAATCCAGACTGACCGGATTGGTTATCTTAATTTGCGCCAGCAAAGCATATGCATCCGCATCACCGTTGTCGGCAGCTTTTTGCGCCCAGTATTCGGCTTTGCTTAAATCGCCTGAACTGAACCAGGTATCGGCGAGAAAATACTGCGCGCGTCGGTCACCTGCCTCTGCTGCCTGTAGATACTGGCTTCCGGGTTCAGTATCACTGGCATGGGCAAAGAATGTCACGAAGAACATCAATGCAAGAAGTTGTTTCATTTTGAGTTTTATTTAGGGTACGGAGTAGACAGTATAAAGAGATCGCGTGCATAAAAAAACGGCCTCCGAATGGAGGCCGTAGGCTCAGGCTTAACCCATCGCGCTTTCGCGCAGGCTGGCTTTCAGCTTGGTGTACTCATCAATAACATACTGTTCGGCAGCGCGCTGATCGGCAATGCGTTCAACGTTAACGGCACAGTATTTATACTCCGGCGTTTTGGTAATCGGGCTTAAGTTCTCGGTTACCAGTTCATTACATGCCCCAATCCACCACTGGTAGGTCATGTAAATCGCGCCTTTGTTTGGACGATCGCTGACTGCCGCGCGGGTAATAACCCGGCCTTTACGTGAGTTAACCCACACCAGATCTTCATCCTGAATACCGAGACGCTCTGCGTCAGCGGTGTTGATCTGGGCATAGCCCGGCTCATCCGCCAGCGCGGCCAGCGCCGCACAGTTACCGGTCATCGAACGGCAAGAGTAGTGGCCGACTTCACGCACCGTCGACAGTACCATCGGGTACTCTGGGGTGAGTTTGTCGATTGGCGCTACCCAGTCGCAGGTGAAGAACTGCGCCAGGCCGTTCGGGGTGTCAAACTTCTCTTTGAAGAGGTAAGACGTACCCTGGTCGGCATCTGAGGTGTCGCGGCAAGGCCACTGGATATAACCCAGTTCGCCCATTTTCTCGTAAGTGGCGCCGTAGAAATCCGGGCACAGATGACGCAACTCGTCCCAGATTTCCTGGGTGTTGTTGTAGTGCATCGGGTAGCCCATACGGGTGGCGATTTCACTGATAATCTGCCAGTCCGTTTTCAGATCCCACTTCGGCTCAACGGCTTTAAAGAAGCGCTGGAAGCCACGGTCCGCCGCAGAGAAGACGCCTTCATGCTCGCCCCATGACGTAGACGGTAAAATAACGTCTGCGGCAGCGGCGGTTTTGGTCATGAAGATATCCTGCACGATGACCAGTTCCAGATCCTCAAAGCCTTTGCGCACTGCGGAGAGCTCAGCATCGGTCTGTAATGGATCTTCACCCATAATGTACGCCGCGCGCACTTCGCCATGCGCCGCACGGTGCGGCAGTTCGCTGATGCGATAGCCGGTATGCGCAGGCAGGCTTTCCACGCCCCAGGCTTTAGCGAATTTCTCGCGGTTTTCCGGGAATTTCACGTACTGATAGCCCGGATAGGTATCCGGCAGCGCGCCCATGTCGCATGCGCCCTGAACGTTGTTCTGGCCACGAACCGGGTTAACGCCCACGCTTGGCTTACCGAGGTTACCGGTCAGCATCGCGAGGCTGGTCAGTGAACGCACGGTTTCCACACCCTGATAGAACTGGGTTACACCCATGCCCCACAGAATTGCCGCGCTTTTCGCCGTGGCGTACATACGTGCAGCCTGACGAATATCGTGCGCGCTAACGCCCGTGATATCTTCGACGGACTCCGGCGTATAGCCTTCGACAATCTTGCTGTACTCTTCGAATCCTTCCGTACGGGAGGCGACGAACGCCTGGTCGTACAGTTTTTCTTCGATGATGACATGCCCCATGGCGTTGAGCAGCGCGATGTTCGAGCCGTTTTTCAACGCGATGTGCATGTCGGCAATACGCGCGGTTTCAATTTTGCGCGGATCGCAGACGATAATTTTCGCCCCGTTACGTTTAGCGTTAATCACGTGATTCGCCACGATCGGGTGGGAATCCGCCGGGTTATACCCGAAGATGAACACTAAATCCGTGTTATCAATTTCATTGATAGCATTACTCATTGCGCCGTTACCGACCGATTGGTGCAGACCTGCAACCGAAGGGCCGTGTCAGACGCGAGCGCAGCAGTCGACGTTATTGGTACCAATAACGGCGCGCGCGAATTTTTGCATTACATAGTTGGTTTCGTTACCTGTACCGCGAGATGAACCGGTCGTCTGAATAGCGTCCGGGCCGTACTTCGCTTTGATGGCGCTCAGGCGATCGGCGACGTAATTCAGCGCTTCATCCCAGGAAACAGATTCCAGTTTGCCGCCACGCTGGCGACGGATCATTGGGGTTTTCAGACGAGGGGTCAGGATCTGGGTATCATTAATAAAATCCCAGCCATAGTAGCCCTTCAGACACAGGGTACCCTGGTTGGTTTTCCCCTGCGCCGCCTCAGCCCGGACGATTTTGCCGTTATCGACCACCAGGTTGATTTTGCAACCTGATGCGCAATATGGGCAAACCGTGACGACTTTTTTCATCGGTCTCGCTCCAGTTAATCAAATCGCGCATACGCGCTTGTCGCTTTGCTTATGCATCTTTTATGCCATGTTTTTTTCAGGGGCATTAGTCGATATTACGGGCGATTTTTGGTCAAAACTCTGACGAAAAACAGGCTGTCGTCATATTTGACGTGACGAATCTCCAATACGTGACGGTCCGGCAGTGTGACCGAGGTTATGTTTCCCGCATATCCTTGTGCCTTATCGCTGTCACTCTGTGCAGAATCAATCACACTCATTTAAGTTGGCCAGAAATGGGGAAAAACAATGAAGCCAGCAATACTGGTTGTGGATGATGACGAGGCTGTCTGCACGCTATTACAGGACGTGCTGAGCGAGCACGTCTTTGCAGTGAGCGCGTGCCATAGCGGACAGGAGGCGCTGCGCTGCATTGAGACTCAGCCGGATATCGCTCTGGTATTGCTGGACATGATGTTGCCCGATATCAACGGTCTGATGGTGTTGCAGCAGGTGCAAAAGATGAGGCCCGGATTACCGGTAGTCATGCTGACGGGCTTAGGCAGCGAGTCGGATGTAGTGGTCGGACTGGAAATGGGCGCTGACGACTATATTGGGAAACCGTTCAATGCGCGGGTGCTGGTGGCGCGGGTAAAGGCGGTGCTCAGACGCGTGGGCGTGTTAACGGCAGAAAGCGGCAGTCCGCAAACCACGGGGCTTTCCTTTAATGGCTGGCATCTGGATACCGCCGGTTGTCAGTTACATAATCCTCAGCAACTGAAGGTGGAACTGACTCAGGGTGAGTACAGCCTGCTGCTGGCGCTGGCGCAAAACGCTCGTCGGGTGCTCAGCCGCGAGCAATTGCTGGAACTGACGCGCAGCGACAGCGTTGAGGTATTTGACCGCACCATTGATGTGTTAATCATGCGGCTGCGGCGCAAAATAGAGAACAACCCGCACCAGCCAATGCTGATCAAAACCCTGCGCGGGCTGGGCTATGTGTTTGCCGCCGATGTGCAGCATCACGATAAGGCGGCGTGAGCGTGCGCAGTTGCCCGATGCGGCGTAAACGCCTTATCCAGCCTACAAAAGCGATAACAACGCCGTAGGCCTGATAAGCGCAGCGCATCAGGCATCAGCAGTTGCCGGATGCGGCGTAAACGCCTTATCCGGCCTACAAAAGCGATAACGGCCCCGTAGGCCAGATAAGCGCAGCGCATCAGGCATCAGCCATAGTCGCTTTTAACTCTGCCAGCGTTTTCGCGCCATCTATCGCGTTGGCGCACAGCAGGCTTGCGCGCGCACAGGCGTGTGCCAGTCTGATGCTGTCTGCCAGCGACCAGCGCTCATGACAGCCATACAAAAATCCGGCGCAAAACGCATCTCCTGCGCCGACGCTGCCGACAATCTCTTCTTGCGCCAGTAACTGTGACGGTATCCAGATGCCGGCTCGATCCGGTTCTTCACCCCAGGCGCCTTCCGGACAGTGAATCACCACCCGCTGGCGCACGCCTGCATCCAGCAGTTCGCGCGCGGCGGTAGCGATATGGGGAATATGCAGCTCGCCGTTGGGCTGGCGAATCTCCAGCCCGCTGAACTCTCCGGCCTCCAGCTCGTTAATCACCAGATAGTCGAGATGGCGCAGGGCCGGCATCACCAGAGGCTGGTAGCGCGGGTCGCCCTTACGCGACACCAGATCCAGGGACGTTTCAAAGCCGTTGTCGCGCATTTGCGCCAGCAGCCGTGCGCTACGCGTCCCGTACTCCTCATCCGGCATGTCCAGACTGTCGAGCAGCAGCAGATAGCCAAGATGGAAGATTTTCATCGAGGTATCCAGTTGCTCAAAGGCGGGTAAGTCCAGTAGTCGATTGGCGCCGGGCGAGTGAAAAAAGGTTCGCTGCCCGCTGGGGTCGGTCATCACCTGCGACATCGACGTGGGGGCGAATGTGGTGCGCTGCACATGCTGGCGATTAACGTGATACTGCTCCAGCATCGCCATGATGTAGTCGCCGTCGCTGTCCTGACCGATTAACCCCACCGCCTGCAGCGGCAATCCGGTGTGCATTTTCGCCAGCGTCAGCAGCACGTTCAGCGGCGCACCACCCGTGGCGCGTTCGCTTCGAGTGATTTCCGCCAGCCAGCCGCGTTCCGGCCATTGCACAATTTGATGGACATGATCGACCAGCATGTTGCCTGCGGCGATAACGCCTTTGCGTTCCATCAGACCTGCCCCGCGCTGCCAAAAATGCGCATTTGTTCTGAAACGGTATCGGTAATGGCCTCTTCAATAGCCAGCAGCAGTTCGGCAAACTCGTCGTACAGCGGCTGGCGATTGGCCATCCGTGACTCTACCGCTGTCAGCGCTGCCTGCGACATGCCGGTGTAGAAGTTGATTTTGTGAATACCGAGTTCAATTGCGCGCTTGAAATCGTCATTGCTGATGCCGGAGCCGCCGTGCAGTACCAGCGGGATCGCCGCCTGCTGGCGAATAGCGTCCAGACGCGGGAAGTCGAGTTCCGGTTCGCCTTTATATTTGCCGTGCGCATTGCCAATGGCGACCGCCAGCGCGTCAATTCCGGTTCTGTCGACGAAATCACGCGCCATCATCGGGTCGGTAAACAACGATTCGTCAGCATGACCGTACAGCGCGCCGCCTTCATCGCCACCCACTGCGCCCAGTTCGGCTTCCACCGAGACGCCGATGGCGTGGCACATCTTCACCACTTCGCGGGTCTGGCGGATATTTTCTTCATACTCCAGCGTGGAGCCATCGAACATCACTGAACTGAAACCTAAGCGTAGCGCCCGCACCACTGACTCAAAGTGCAGGCCGTGGTCAAGGTTCAGCACCACCGGAATGTCGTGCCTGGCGGCTTCAAATTTGACCGCTTCGACCAGAGAATCCAGCGAGATATATTTAAAATGTACTTCGGCGATGTTGATAATGAACGGCGAACGTTCCTGTTTAGCCGCGGCAAACAGGGCGCGCAGGAAATGCGAGTCCAGAACGTTAAATGCGCCTAAAGCATAGCGGTGCTCACGGGCATGGGCGAGGCCATCGGCGAGAGATATCAACGGCATAATGCGCTCCTTGGTTAGCGGAACAGGCGATACTCGTTACACAGCACCAGCTGCGCCGGTTCATCTTCTTCAATGTCGTTATAACGGGTGATAGGTTGCAGAAAATGGTTATCGTGGTCGTCGTCATTAACAGATGAGACCTCGCCAACCAGCACGTCGCCAAAACCTTTTTCCGCCCAGAAGCTGTGATACAGGCCCGGCGGCAGGCAGATGCTCTCCCCCGGCGTCAGGCGTAGTTGGCTGCCCGCGGCATGGGTTTGCCGACAGCCATCAATCACCACGTTCACGTCGCTGTCCTCTGTTTGCTCCCGGAGCCCCGCATTCCACAGTTCCACAATTAAATTACCGCCGCCACGATTGATAATG
This sequence comes from Citrobacter sp. W9, assembly GCF_026719375.1. Taxonomy (NCBI): domain Bacteria; kingdom Pseudomonadati; phylum Pseudomonadota; class Gammaproteobacteria; order Enterobacterales; family Enterobacteriaceae; genus Citrobacter; species Citrobacter sp. W9. Next base: position 9,666 of record NZ_JAPPTE010000027.1, read on the forward strand.
TCTTCGCGTTTGCGCCAGTGAAAATGCATCGGCGTGACCTGCGCCTCGCGAACATGCATGATTTTCTCGGCGTAGCATTTCTCGTAAGGCATACCTTTCGGCGAGCCATTACGCAGGGTGAACAGCGTTAACCCTTGCGCGGCGAAATTGTTGCCGCCAAATGCGGTGACATCCCAACCGAGCTTAAGGTCGAAAACTTCGCTCCAGGCAGAGGCATCAAGCTTGCGCCATTGGGTCGGCGGGAAACTGGCGAAAGGGGGGAGGTGCACATCGTGCAGAGAAAAAAACTGGCGCGTGTGGCCAAGGATTTCGTTTATTGCGGAGCGTTTCATCGCAGAATTCTCCTTAGAATAATGCCGGATGGCGCTGCGCTTCTCCGGCCTACAAATTGATACCGATCTTGTAGGCCGGAGAAGGCATTTTGCCGCTATCCGGCGTTGCTGTGGCGGGTTATTTCACCGTCCAACCTTTATAATTGGCAACGTTGTTTTTATCGATCATTGTTACCGGGATCAGCACGGGCTCTTTTGGGGCGGGTTTCCCCTGCAGTATGTCATAGCCGATTTCGACCGCTTTGGCAGCCATCACCTGCGGATCTTGTGCTGGCGTCGCCACAAATAATGAGTTTTCGCGCTTCAGCGCCTCTTCACCGTCTGGCGATCCGTCGACGCCGACAATAAAGAATTCGTTACGCTGCGCCTGTTTTGCCGCCAGATCGGCACCGATCGCCGTGGGATCGTTAATGGCGAATACACCGTCGATCTTCGGATTTGCCGCCAGCAGCGCGGTCATGATCTCCAGCCCGCCCTCGCGGCTTCCTTTGGCGTTTTGGTTATACGACAGCACTTTGATGTCCGGATGGCGTTTGAACTCGGTCTGGCAACCTTCCACACGGTTCTGGACGGCGGAAACCGGCGGTCCGTTGATGATGACGACGTTGCCTTTCCCTTTCAGACGGTCGGTAATGTATTTGCAGGCCATTTCACCCGCCTGAGTGTTATCGGAGGTGATGGTCGCGTCTGCGCCTTCCGCCGCCACGTCAACGGCCACCACCACAATCCCGGCGTCTTTCGCGCGTTTTACCGCCGGACCGATGCCTTTGGAGTCCGCGGCGTTAAGGATGATCATGTCGACTTTGGCGGCAATAAAGTTGTCGATCTGCGACACCTGTTGCCCGAGATCGTAGCCGCTGGAGACCAGCGTCACTTTGACGCTATCACCCGCCAGCTTTCGTGCTTCCAGCTCCGCGCCTTTGGTTATTTGCACGAAGAATGGGTTCGCCAGGTCGCCCACCGTAACGCCGATCGATTTCAGTTCTTTTGCCTGCACAAACGGAGCTGCAGCAAGCAGTGCGCCAGCACAGAGCGCGGTCACTAATGGCTTCAAACGCATACTCGTTTCCTCACGTAGGGTATTGTTGTTATACGCCTGATGGCGCTGCGCTTATCAGGCCTGCGAAGGGGTAGGCCAGTAAGCTTGTCTATGCACTTTGATGATGTCGGGTACGGTATTTGTCGATCAGCACCGCTATGATGATCACCGCCCCTTTGATCACCAGTTGCCAGAAATAGGAGACGCCCATCAGCGTCATGCCGTTGTTGAGCGTAGCGATGATCAGCGCCCCCACCAGCGTGCCGGTGATGGTGCCGATCCCGCCGACAAAGCTGGTGCCGCCGAGGATCACCGCCGCGATGGCGTCCAGCTCGTAACCCATACCTAAGTTGCCGTTGGCGCTGTACAGCCGCGAGGCGCTCATCACCCCGCCCAGACCTGAAAGCAAACCGCTGATGCCGTAGACGAACAGCAGCACCAGCCATACTTTGATCCCGGTTAAGCGTGCGGCCTGCATGTTGCCGCCGACCGCGTAGATATGAACGCCGAGCGTGGTGCGGCGCAGAATAAACCAGCACACCACCACCACCGCCAGCGCAATGACTACCAGCCACGGAACCGGGCCGAGATAGTTGTTGCCGATCCATTCAAAACTGATGTTGGAGTTAATCACCGTGGTGCCATCGGCCAACAGATAGGCCGCGCCGCGCAGCGCAGTATAGGTTCCAAGCGTGACGATAAACGGCGGAAGCCCGGCAAAAGCCACCAGCGCACCGTTAAACAGCCCCAGCACCAGGCCGAGCATCAGCGCCGCCGGAATCGACAGCATGGCAAACTCAGGAATAAGAGAAACGACCATCGCCGCAACGGCGGTGGTGCCGAGAATCGAGCCAACTGAGAGATCGATCCCGCCGGTCAAAATGATGAAGGTCATGCCAGCCGCCAGCACGATGTTGATCGAGGCCTGGCGGGTAATATTCAGCAGGTTGCTTTCGGTGAAAAAGTTGGGCGCGATAAAGCCAAATACCGCCACAATCAGGATCAAAATCGGCAAGATACCGACTGTTTGCATCAGATCGCTCATCAGCATCTTTTTTGCGGTGGTGGATTTCGCCACCTGCTGGGGAGTGGTTGGATTATTCATGGGACACCGCCTGATGATGGGAGTCGTTCACGCCGGTCGCCAGCGTCATAATATTTTCCTGGGTAATACTCTGTCCGTTCAGCTCGCCGGCAATGCTGCCTTCGCGCATGACGTACACGCGATCGCTCATGCCAACGACTTCCGGCAATTCGCTGGAGATCATCAGGATCGCCACGCCTTTGCGCGCCATGTCGTTCATGATCCGGTAGATCTCGCTTTTCGCGCCAACGTCTACCCCGCGCGTGGGTTCATCGAGGATCAAAATGCGTGGGCCGATCGCCACCCAGCGCGAGATCAACAATTTTTGCTGATTACCGCCGGACAGCCCACCTGCGCGTACCTGCGCGTGCGGAACGCGAATGTTGAGCAGTTTGATAGCGTCATCGGAAATGGCCTGCGCCTTTTTACGATCGAGCATGCCCCAGTTGGCATCGCGCTCCAGCGTCGCCATCGTGATGTTCTCTGCTGCCGCCAGTTCTAAAAACAGCCCCTGTTCTTTGCGGTTCTCGGTCAGAAAGCCGATGCCGTGATCAATCGCCTCGCGCGGGGAGTGGATCACCACCGGTTCACCGTCTACTTCAATCATGCCGCCGACGGCTTTACGCACGCCAAAAATCAGTTGCGCCAGTTCGGAGCGCCCGGCGCCAACTAACCCGGCGAGGCCGACGATCTCCCCGGAGCGCACCAACAAGCTGCACGGCTGGACTTTATGACCGTCGGTCAGGTGGTGGACGTTGAGGCGCGCTTTACCTAAGGGAATATCGCGCTCTTTGTTGAACAGATCGCTTAGCGGACGGCCCACCATCATGCGCACCAGTTCAGGGGCGTTGAGCTTGTCGCGGGTCAGGCTACCGACGTATTGCCCGTCGCGCAGGACGCTGACGCGATCGGAAAGTTCGTACACTTCGGCCATGCGGTGGCTGATGTAAATAATCGCCATCCCTTCATCGCGCAGGCGCATGATCAGTTCGAACAGGCGGTGGGTTTCACGTGAGGAGAGGGCGGCGGTGGGTTCATCCATCACCAGAATGCGGCTGTTACGGTGCAGAGCGCGGGCGATTTCCACCTGCTGCTGTTCGGCGATGGTCAACGTCATCACGCGATCGCTGGCCTTAAACTGGGCGCCGAGTCGGTCGATGACTTTCTGCGACTGCAGCACCATCTCTTTACGCTGGACCAGACCGCCGCGCGACAGCTCGCTGCCAAGAAAGATATTTTCCGCTACCGTCAGGTTGGGCGCCAACTGCATCTCCTGGTAAATCAGCGTGATGCCCGCGCTGAGCGCATCTTTTGGCCCACGAATATGGAACGGCTGGCCATCAATCAGGATCTCGCCGCTGGTGGCGGTGTAGGCGCCCGCGAGGATTTTCATCAGCGTGCTTTTCCCCGCGCCATTCTCGCCCATCAGGGCATGAATCTCACCCGGCCAGACGGTTAAATCGACCCCTTTCAGCGCGTAAAATTTGCCAAACGCTTTGGCAATGTTGCGCATCTCCAGAACCGGTGTCCTGCTCATAGCGGATCTCCTGTGGGGTGGCCGATATCAGCAGTCCATCACAGGAATGTAAATGCAAAATGTCAGAAGCCGTTCATATTTGTCATATTGCGATTTTTCTTCACGGAGCGTGATATGCCGCAACCGGGACGTCACTTTTTCGCCAGTGCGCGCGGACGATTACTGTTCTTCAATCTGCTGGTGGTGGCGGTCACGCTGATGGTGAGCGGCGTGGCGGTGCTGGGGTTTCAGCATGCCAGTCAAATTCAGGAGCAGGTACAGCAGCAAACCGTTGATGACATGACCGGCAGCATGAACCTGGCGCGTGATACGGCGAACGTAGCAACGGCGGCGGTGCGACTGTCGCAGGTGGTCGGCGCGCTGGAATACAAAGGCGAAGCGGAGCGGTTGCAGGAGACCCAGCGGGCGCTGAAGCATTCGCTGCAACAACTGGCTGGCGCCCCGCTGGCGCAGCAGGAGCCGGTGCTGGTCGAGCGCATTATCCAGCGCAGCAATGAGTTACAAAGCAGTGTGGAAGGTATGTTGCAGCGCGGACAGCGGCGGCATCTGGAACGTAACGCGCTGCTCAGTTCGCTGTATCAGAATCAAAGCTATTTGCGCCATCTGCAAACGCTTACCGGCGCGCAGGATGACATGCTGCTGGGGCAAATAGACCGCTTGATCGTTGCCGCCATTGAGACTCCCACGCCGCGATCGGTAGTGAAACAACTCGACAGCGTGATGAGCGCGCTGCCTTTACATCACTCCAGCCCGTTGATAAGCAGAATCCTCAACGATTTCAATCAGGAACTGCATAAGCTGGAGCCGCTTTCTTCCGCGCTGGAGCAGAGCGATCTGGCGATCAACTGGTATATGTTTCATATCAAAGCGCTGGTGGCGATCCTTAATAGCGATATCAATCAATATGCCTCGCAGGTGGCGATGATTTCTGAGCAGCGGGTGGCGCAAAGCCATCAGGAACTGCAATCCGGCGCGTTGTTTATTATGGTGTTTGCGTTGCTGGCCGTAGTGATTACCGGTTTTGCCGGTTGGTATATCTATCGCAACCTCGGCTCTAACCTGACGGCAATTTCGCAGGCGATGACCCGGCTGGCGCACGGTGAATCGGACGTCAGCGTTCCGGCCCTGCAACGGCGCGATGAGCTGGGCGAACTGGCCCGCGCTTTTAGTGTCTTTGCCCGTAACACCGCTTCGCTGGAGCACACCACCCGATTACTTAAAGAAAAAACCAGCCAAATGGAAATCGACCGCACCGAGCGCCAGGAACTGGAAGAGGCACTGCTGCACAGCCAAAAGCTGAAGGCGGTGGGGCAACTGACGGGCGGATTAGCGCATGATTTCAATAACCTGCTGGCGGTGATTATTGGCAGTCTGGATCTGGTGAACCCAGACTCACCCGATGCGCCGCGGGTCAATCGGGCGCTTAAAGCCGCCGAGCGCGGGGCGCTACTTACCCAGCGGCTACTGGCCTTTTCGCGCAAGCAATCTTTGCATCCCCACGCGGTGGAGCTGAAAACGCTGCTGGAAAACCTGGGCGAACTGATGCGTCATTCGCTCCCGGCCACGCTGACGCTGGAGATTGAAGCCCAGTCTCCCGCCTGGCCCGCGTGGATTGACGTCAGCCAACTGGAAAATGCCATTATCAATCTGGTGATGAACGCCCGTGACGCCATGGACGGGCAGGCGGGCACGATTAAAATCCGTACCTGGAACCAGCGGGTCACGCGCAGCGATGGGCGTAAGCAGGATATGGTGATGTTGGAGGTCGCCGACCAAGGCTGCGGGATGTCGCAGGAGGTGAAAGCTCAGGTCTTTGAACCGTTTTTCACCACCAAACAGACCGGCAGCGGCAGCGGGCTGGGGTTATCAATGGTCTACGGCTTTGTACGTCAGTCCGGTGGACGTGTGGAGATTGAAAGCGCTCCCGGGCAGGGAACGACGGTCAGGTTGCAGCTTCCTCGCGCCGTAGTGCCGGTACAGGCTGAGGCAGAACCGATAGCGGAACACGCGGCTAATAGTGGCGAAAAACTGGTGCTGGTGCTTGAGGACGAGGCTGATGTGCGCCAGACGTTGTGTGAGCAATTACACCTGCTGGGCTACCTGACATTAGAAGCCGCCAACGGGGAACAGGCGATGCATATGCTGGCGGCTTCATCCGAGATTGATATTTTTATCAGCGACGTCATGCTGCCCGGTGGTTTAAGCGGCGTGGATGTGGTTAATCATGCCCAGGCACATTATCCGCAGCTGAATATCCTGCTGATGAGCGGTCAGGATTTGCGTCCGGCCCATAACCCGGCGCTGCCGGATGTGGCGTTATTGCGTAAACCCTTTACCCGCACAGAACTGGCGCAAGCGCTGCGGCATTCGCGTAATTGAGATTCCTCCGCTACCCGCGCAAATTCGCTTTGATTACCGTGGGGCGAGTTTCTCGATGAGGCTGGTTTTATGCAACGCTCCGCGACATTCATACTTTTCTCTCTACTGATGATGACCACCGTTTCGGCGCAGGCGGATATTATCGATGATGCCATCGGCAATATTCAGCAGGCGATTAACGACGCATACAAACCGGACAACGGGCGGGATTATGATGACGCTCGTGATGAAAGCTGGCAGCGTCAGATGAGTGACGATCGGCGCAGGCAGTATGATAATCGCCGTCGCCAGTTTGAAGACCGACGTCGCCAACTGGATGACCGTCAGCGTCAGCTTGATCAGGAACGACGTCAGTTAGAAGACGAAGAACGCAGAATGGAAGAGGATTACGATCGTTAGCATCTAACTCCCCAATATGCGTGATAATTTTACTTCTGGTATGAAAGTTACCATTGAGCCCAACACACCAACTTAATGTTAATCAATGCACTTGAGCACAGTGCGTCTATGCACTACAATCTCTTTATGCTTATGCAAAAGGTGTTGGCAATGGAATGTCTAAATCATTAAATATCAGAAATTTTCGGGATACATGGCTTGAAGATTTTTTTGAGCGGGCAACACCGCACAGAAAAATACCCGCGGATATTCACACCGCATTAGCCAGAAAGCTGGATATCATCAATGCGGCGGTTTCGCATCGGGATTTGCGCTCGCCGCCTGGGAATAGATATGAAGAGTTAACCGGAAAGTTACAGGAATATTCTTCAATAAGAGTAAATAAGCAGTACCGATTAATATTTAAATGGGTTAACGGTAAGGCTGAAGATGTGTACTTAGACCCACACATCTACTAGAAAAAATGTAAGGTAACGATATGAAACAGGCAACCAGAAAACCAACTACTGTGGGTGATGTCCTGCAATATGAATACCTGGAGCCGCTCGATCTGAAAATTAACGATCTAGCTGAAATACTGCATGTTCACCGCAATACGGTGAGCGCGCTGGTCAATAATAATCGCAAATTAACAACGGATATGGCATTTCGCCTGGCGAAAGCGTTTGATACCTCCGTTGATTTCTGGCGTAACCTACAGTCGGCGGTTGACCTGTGGGAAGTTGAAAATGATATGCGGGCGCAAGAAGAACTGAACCGTATTATGTCTGTTAAAGATTTTGTCGCGCAGCGAAATGTCGCCACTAAGAAAGTCGCCTGATAGGCTGCTTATAGGCCGGAGCGGGTGTTTCACAGCGTCCGGCAAATCTCGCTAATCCAGCACAATCTCCATCCCGTCATATCCTGCTTCGATGCCTGTCGGCAGCGGATTTTCCATCAGCCACAGATCAAACTGATGGCTGATATGCGTCAGGATAACCCTTGGACAGCGGATAACCTCGTTCAGCGCGATGACGGTATTGAGATCGCAATGATTGCGCGGCGGTTCGGCGCGCGGGGCATGGCTGCAGTCGATGATAATCACCTGCGGTGGGTTATTGTGGAGAACCTTCAGCGTCTTATCGGGAAGCCCGGCGGTGTCGGAGAGCCACGCCACCCGGCAGTGCGCGGTCTCGAACAGATAGCCAAACGTCAGCTTTGAATGGTTGAGCGGCAGCGGCGTCACCTGCAACCCTTGCAGGTCAAATACCACGAACGGCGCAACGGTATGGCTAAAATCGAGAATACCGGGATGCTTAAACAGATCGTCGCAACCCTGCTCATCCGGTGGGCCGTACACCGGGATGCTCGCCCCCACGCCCCAGCGCAACGGAAACAGTCCTTGCACATGATCCATATGATAGTGGGTCAGCAGAAACTGCTGAAAGCTGCCCGCTGGCCAGTCGTCCATCAGATGCGGGATCCCCGCGTCCAGCAGGGTTACCGCATGATTGAATTTGACCACCCCGCTACAGGGGCGTCGACGGTATTGCGCCTGTGAGCGCGCCCGCTGACAGGCCGCGCAGTCGCAGCCAAATGCCGGCACCAGCTGCGCGCCGCCGGTTCCCGTCAGCGTAATGGTCAGACTCATGACTCCCCCTACAACGGTTTGGTGAAGCGAAAATGGCTCTGGGTATAGCCTTCGCGCTGGTAGAAACGGTGCGCGTTAAGGCGTTGGGTGCTGGTGGAAAGCTCGGTCATTTCTGCGCCTGCTTCACGCGCGGTGGCTTCGGCCCAGGCCAGTAGCTGACTGCCTACCGTTAATCCTCGCGCCTGTGGCATCACCACCAGTTCCTGAATCTCGCCAATCCAGTTGGCGTGGTGCAGATGAAACTGCAGGTGCAGACCGATCAAGCCGACGACTTCTCCGTCGAGCAGCGCCAATTGGTAGTGCATATTAGGATCTTGCAGATTCGCGGCGTATCCGGCGCTAAAGGTCTGGCGATCGAATTGTCCCTGCTTGAGTTCACAGATAAGCGCGTAAACCGCATCGGTATCGTAGAGCGTGGCGCGGCGTAATTCACAGACAGACATGTTTCTTCTCCTTGCGTCCCATCAGGGCGAGCAGTGTATCGACAGACTGTAGCAAACTGCCATCATTGTTGAGGACGTGGCAGTCATACGGTGCGTAGCGTGCCGCGCGTTCAAGGCGGGCGGCGATTTCCGTTTCACTCTCCCGCCCACGCGCCTGCAGACGCTGCCGTAGAATCGCTGGGGAAACCTGTAAGCAAATAGGAAGTAACGACGCGCCATAACGAGCCTGCGCTTGGGGCAGATGGGCGCGCGATCCGTTGACCACCACATCAAAACCGGCGTGCAGCCAGAGGTCAATCTCCACGCCCACGCCGTAGTAGAAGCCGTTTGCATGCCAGCTCAGCGCCAGCAGATTCTGCCCGGCGCGGGTAAAAAATTCTTGTTCACTCAGCGCAATATGATTTTCATTCCCGGCGTTAGCGGCACGGGTGATGTATCGATGCGCCACCAGCAGTTGCGCGGGTTCCTGCAGGCGGAGTTCCGCCAGCAGACTGTCCTTACCAGAGCCGGATGGCCCCATCAGCCAGATCAGTTTCCCCATAGTCAGAATACCCTTTTGCCCTGACGCCAGACGTGGTCGATATGGATGTTGCCGCCTTTGCGATGTGCCAGCACCAGATCCGCCCGTTTACCTTCGGCAACAACGCCGCGATCGTCGAGATTCAATGCCCGCGCCGGATTGCGGGTCACCAGACGAATCGCCTGCGGCAGTGTAAAGCGGTTGGCGTCGTCATCCGCTACGCGAAATGCCGCGTCGAGCAGGCTGGCGGGGTAGTAATCGGAGGAGAGAATATCCAGTAACCCCAGCTCAGCCAGCTTATGCGCCGCCACATTGCCGGAATGAGACCCTCCGCGCACGATGTTTGGCGCGCCCATCAGCACGTTCATTCCGTGCTGGCGCGAGGCTTCAGCCGCCGCGAAAGTGGTAGGAAATTCGGCGATTACGCTGCCAAGTTGGTGCGATTCCAGCACATGTTCGCTGGTGGCATCGTCATGGCTCGCCAGCGCGAGATTACGTTCGCGGCAAAGCTGGGCGATGGCGTTACGATTGGGCTGCGACCAGCGTGCGGCGAGGGCCAACTGTTCTTCTTCATAGCGGGCCATCTGCTCATCGGTGAGCGAATATTTGCCCTGATAATACTCGCGGTATTTTTCTCGATTGGCGAACTGGCGCTGGCCCGGCGAATGATCCATCAGTGAAACCAGCGTCACCGGCTCGCGCCCGACCAGTTTTTCAAACAGCGGCAGGGTGGTGTGGTGCGGCAGTTCGCAGCGCAGATGCAGGCGGTGTTCGGCGCGATTGACCCCGCGTTTTTGCGTCTCTTCCACGGCGTTGATCATCTTCTCCAGATTTTCCAGCCGATCGCCGCCGTCGCGCACGTCGCCAATCGCCACCGCGTCCAGCACGGTAGTAATGCCGCTGGCGACCATTAGCGCGTCATGGCTGCTCATCGCCGAGTGGGCAGGCCAGTCGACCTTCGGGCGCGGGGTGAAGAATTTATCCAGATTATCGGTATGCAGCTCAATCAACCCTGGCAGCAGCCAGCCGCCTTCGCCGTCTAAAGCCTCCGGCAGACGGCTCTGGGTTTCGGCAAAGGCGCGGATAACCCCGCCCGCAATTTCCAGCGATCCTTGCACCACTTCATCTTCCAGAACCAGCTTTACATTGTTGATAATCATGCTGTTGTTCCCATCAGGTGCAGACGGTCCGCTACGCGGTCGCGCACGGTTTGATCGTGAAAAATACCGACAATGGCTGCGCCGCGGGCTTTCGCCTCTTCAATCAACGCCACCACGGCAGCGCTGTTTTTGGCGTCCAATGAGGCGGTCGGCTCATCGAGCAGCAGAATAGGGTAATCGACGATAAACCCACGGGCGATGTTGACGCGCTGCTGTTCGCCACCGGAAAAGGTCGATGGCGCCAGGTGCCACAGGCGTTCCGGTACGTTGAGACGCGTTAACAGGCTGGCGGCTTTCGCGGCGCATTCTTCACGGGATACGCCGAGATCCAGCAGCGGCTGCATCACCACATCCAGGGCGCAGACACGGGGGATCACGCGCAGGAACTGGCTCACCCAGCCGATGGTTGAACGGCGAACTTCCAGCACTTTGCGCGCCGGGGCCTGCACCAGATCGACCCATTCATCGCTGTGGCGAATGTGGATGTGCCCTTCATCCGGCAGGTAGTTGGCGTACAGCGAACGCAGCAACGTGGATTTACCGCTGCCCGAATGACCGTGCAGCACCACGCATTCGCCGCTTTTCACTGCCAGAGTGGCGTTTTGCAGCACTGGCAGACGTACGCCGTTTTGCTGGTGGAGCACGAAGGTTTTACTGACATTTTCAACGCGAATCATTTTTGCCTCGAGATTTTTTGCCGGATGGCGGCTGCGCCTTATCCGGCCTACAAAAGTGCGATCCAGGTAGGCCCGATAAGCGCAGCGCCATCGGGCACAACAAAAAATCAGTTCTGCAATACGGACGACACCAGCAGCTGGGTATACGGATGATGTGGATCGTCGAGCACGCGGTCGGTTAACCCACTTTCCACTACCTGACCCTGCTTCATCACCAGCAAACGGTCCGCCAGCAGACGCGCCACGCCCAGATCGTGGGTGACAATCACCACCGCCAGATCCAGTTCCACCACCAGGCCGCGCAGCAGATCCAGCAGTTTGGCCTGTACCGATACGTCCAGCCCGCCGGTGGGTTCATCCATAAACACCAGCTTCGGGTGGGTGACGAGGTTACGGGCGATCTGCAGGCGTTGCTGCATGCCGCCGGAGAAGGTGGTCGGCAGGTCGTCGATACGTGAGGCGGGGATCTCCACCTCCTCCAGCCAACGCTGCGCGGTGGCGCGAATGTCGCCATAGTGGCGCGCGCCGGTGGCCATCAGGCGTTCGCCGATATTGCCGCCTGCGGAAACCTGACGGCGCAGGCCATCCAGCGGATGCTGATGCACCACGCCCCACTCGGTGCGCAGCAGACGGCGGCGGTCGGCCTCGTTCATGTCGTACAACGAACGGTTCTGATACAAAATTTCACCGTTCTGTGGCGTCAGACGTGAAGAGATTGATTTCAGCAGAGTGGTTTTGCCGGAACCGGACTCGCCGACGATACCCAGCACTTCGCCAGGCCACAGGTCAAACGAGACGTCGCTGAAGCCTTTGCCCGGCGCGTAGAGATGAGTCAGGTTGTTGACTGAAAGCAGCGGTTGCGTCATTTGCTGAGAGCCTCGCTCTGTTGGCGGCAGTAGTCGGTGTCGGAACAGACAAACATGCGTTTGCCGGTGTCATCGAGCACCACTTCATCGAGATAGCTGTGGGTAGAGCCGCAGATGGCGCAAGGCTCATCCCAGCTCTGCACGGTAAACGGGTGATCGTCGAAATCGAGGCTCTCTACGCGGGTGTATGGTGGCACGGCATAGATGCGCTTTTCGCGACCTGCGCCAAACAGTTGCAGGGCCGGCATCATGTCCATCTTCGGATTGTCGAATTTCGGGATGGGCGACGGGTCCATGACGTAGCGGTTATTGACCTTCACCGGATAGGCGTAGGTCGTGGCGATATGGCCGAAGCGGGCGATATCTTCATACAGTTTCACCTGCATGATGCCGTACTCTTCCAGCGCGTGCATGGTGCGGGTTTCCGTTTCGCGCGGTTCAATAAAGCGCAGCGGCTCAGGGATTGGCACCTGGAAAATGATTATCTGATCTTCCACCAAGGGTGTTTCCGGGATGCGGTGGCGGGTCTGGATCAGCGTGGCGTCTTCGGTACGTTCCGTCGTCGCCACGCCCGTCACGCGTTTGAAGAAATTGCGGATCGACACGGCGTTGGTGGTGTCGTCCGCGCCCTGGTCAATCACCTTCAGCACGTCCGGTTCGCCAATCACGCTGGCGGTAAGCTGAATGCCGCCCGTGCCCCAGCCGTAGGGCATCGGCATTTCGCGTCCGCCGAACGGCACCTGATAGCCGGGGATGGCTACCGCTTTTAAAATGGCGCGGCGGATCATGCGTTTGGTCTGTTCATCAAGATACGCAAAGTTGTAGCCGGAGAGGTTAGCGGTCACGGGCGGCCTCCTGTTGCAGGCGTTTGAGCAGTTCCAGTTCGGCCTGGAAATCGACGTAATGGGGGAGCTTGAGGTGCGATACAAAACCCGCCGCCTCGACGTTATCCGCATGTGCCAGCACGAACTCTTCGTCCTGCGCCGGTCCCGTGACCGTTTCATCGTATTCGGCCGCCTGTAAGGCACGGTCCACCAGCGCCATCGCCATCGCTTTACGTTCGCTCATGCCGAACACCAGCCCGTAGCCGCGGGTAAAATGGGGAGATTCGTTCTCTGGCGCGACAAAGCCGTTGACCATTTCACACTCCGTCATCAGCAGTTCGCCGACGTTCACCGCAAATCCCAGCTCTTCCGGTACGGTTTCCAGCGCGACGTAGCCGCTGCGGATCTCGGCGGCAAACGGGTGGTTGCGTCCGTAACCGCGTTGGGTGGAGTAGGCCAGTGCCAACAGATAGCCCTCGTCGCCGCGCATCAGCTGTTGCAGGCGTGAGGCACGCGAGCACGGGTAAACCGGCGGCGTGCGAGTGATATCATCGGGTGCGTCGCCGTTATCTTCTTCGCGTTTTGCCAGCCCCTGGTTTGCCAGCAGGGAAAAGACGTGCGGGGAGGCATCCTGCGTGTTATCCACGCAGCGCAGCGGCGGCGTTTCACCATTGGCCAGCAGGGTAAAATCCAGCAGGCGATGGGTGTAATCGTAGGTTGGACCTAACAGTTGCCCGCCGGGAATGTCCTTGTAGACCGCGGAGATTCGGCGTTCAAGGCGCATTTCCGCACTGTTTATCGGTTCGCTGACTGCCACCTTTGCCAACGTCGTGCGATAGGCGCGCAGCAAAAAGATGGCTTCGACGTTATCGCCGCTGGCCTGCTTTAGCGCCAGCGCCGCCAGTTCGCGGTCGGCGATGCCGCCTTCGGTCATCACCCGGTCGACCGCCAGGTTCATCTGCTGTTCGATTTGCGCGACGCTCAGTTCGGCAATGGTCTCCTCGCCCCGGCGTCGGTTTTCCTGCAGAGCGTGGGCGTTGGCTATCGCCTTTTCGCCCCCTTTGACGGCGACGTACATCAGCACACCTCCACATGAGTCGTTCGCGGAATAGCCAGCAGGCGTTCGCCGCAGGTGAGGATCAGATCGACCCCCAGCGGGAACGGATGCGGGCGTTCGGTGAGTTCGTGAATCAGGCATTCCGGCAGCTGCGGCGCGATCATGCGTTCCTCGGCGATACCGGCGCCGGTCAGACGCAGCATGCGTCCGCCGCTTAAGCCAGAGATTTGCACAATCAGCGTGGCGCTGGTCTCTGGCGCGACGGCGGAACCGGCGGAGAGGGCGTTTAGCTGTTCGCTGCTGATGCGTTCGTCGGCGACGGCAAAAGCCGCCAGCTGCGGCTGATTCACCAGCGGCGCGTTGGTATGAAAACGCAGATTCTGCCGGGCAATATCGTTATCCATCGACGGCGCCAGCCAGACCGGCGTGTCGCCATCAACCAGCGTCAGCAGCACGCTGGTGGTTGCCAGGCCCAGCGGCTGCCAGCCATGTTTCAGTTGATGCAGGGCGACGATCACGCCCGGTTCACTCATGGCTTTCAGCAGGCGACGAAAGCTCTGCTGCGCATCCTGAACGGGTAAATTAAAAGCGGTTTGTAAGGTCATGCGTTATCTCCGCGTACCAGCGTGAAGAAGTCGACCCGGCTGGCGTTGACTTCGGCACGGCGTGCGCTAATCAGCGCATCGCGTTCCGCTTCCAGCGGGACAATCAAGGTTTCCATTAAGCTTTGGAAATGCGTTTGTTCCTGCAGCAGGGCGTCAATTACCGCGCACTGCTCGGCATGGTGTTTGTTACGTCCCAGCAGGTAGCTGTAACCCAGCGTGCCGCTCGTCAGGCGCACCACCGCGCGGGTGAGCGTGGTGTCGCCAGCAAAGAAGCGATTGCCGGTACCGCCCATGCGGGCCTGGATTTGCATCAGTCCGCATTCCGGTGCGCGGATAAGTTCATAGTCCGGCGTCAGTTTGAGCGCGTTGATGCGGGCGTTCAGCGCATCGGCATTGCTGTAAGCCAGCGCGCGCATCCAGCGCTGGCGGGTGGCGGTATCGAAATGCATTCAGTGCTCCATAGTGAATTCGATCATGTCGGCGCGGGTCAGGCTGACGGAGTATTCCGCCGCCTGCTCTTCGCCTTCACGGTGGTTCAGGGTGCGCACGCACAGCAGCGGCGCCATGTTGGGGATTTCCAGCACCTTGCTCTCTTTGGCCTGGGCCCGGCGGGCGCTGATGCGTGTTTGCGTGCGCAGGAGCGTCAGACCGGACTGTTCGCGTAAGTAGTCATGCAGCGAACCGCTGGTAAAGCCCTGCATAAGCGGCCACAGCGTGAGGTCGGAAAAATAGTGGTCGATTTGGCACAGGGCGATGCCGTTAACCCGGCGCAGAGTACGCAGGTGAATAACGTTGTCGCCTTCGTTAATGCTGAGCGCATCGGCAATATGGCTGGAGGCCGGGCGCAGCACCGCCAGCAGTTTTTCGCTGGTGGGGTGGCTACCCTGGTCCAGCAGGTTCTGACTGAAACGCGCCTGGGCATTGAGCGGGTAATCAAACGGGCGCATCAGCACCAGCACGCCGACGCCCTGGCGACGTTGAACCCAACCGCGCTCAACCAACTGGTCAATGGCGCGGCGCAGGGTATGGCGATTCACCTCGTAGCGCGCGGCAAGCTGCTGCTCGGCGGGCAGATAGTCCCCGCAGCGATAATGTTGACGAAGCTCCTGCTCAAGTCTCGCGGCAATTTCCTGATAACGCGTTGGATAACTGGTCGGATGTGTAGACAAGTGCATAGCAATCAATGCCTCGTTAATCAGATAAAGTGCTTACGCAAACGCTGGGAAAGGAAATCCAGCAGGCTGACGGTGACGATGATTAACACCATCAGGGCGCAGGTTTGCTGGAACTGGAAGCCGCGGATCGCCTCCCATAAGGTCACGCCGATACCGCCTGCGCCCACCATGCCGACCACCGTGGCCGAGCGAACGTTGGACTCAAAACGGTACAGCGAGTAGGAGATCAGCAGCGGCATCACCTGCGGCAAAACGCCGTAGAGGATCTCTTCAATTTTGTTGGCCCCGGTGGCGCGAATGCCTTCTACCGGGCCCGGTTCAATGGCTTCTACCGCTTCGGAAAGCAGCTTGGAGAGCACCCCGGTAGTGTGGATAAACAGCGCCATCACCCCGGCGAACGGACCTAAGCCGACGGCGACCACGAACAGCATGGCGAAGACCATTTCGTTGATGGCGCGGCAGGCGTCCATCGCTCTGCGCATCGGCTGGTAAATCCACCACGGCACGAGGTTATCGGCGCACATCAGGCCGAAAGGAATCGACAGCACAACGGCGAGGGCGGTACCCCAGACGGCGATTTGCAGGGTGACGGCCATTTCACCGAGATAGTCCTGCCACTGGCTGAAGTCCGGCGGGAAGAAGTCGGCGGCGAAGGTCGCCATATTGCCGGAATCCTGGATCAGCGTGAGTGGAGCCATTTCGGCACCTTTCCACGAGACCACCAACACGGCGAGAAGAATGGCCCAGCTCAGTAGCGAGAACCAGCTACGTTTGGGCGGGGCGACGGTGATGGTTTGCATGTTTAGCTCCGTTGGTACGTGTGTTTGCGTGGTAGGCCGGATGGCGCTGCGCTTATCCGGCCTACAATCCGCTCTACAAATCACTGCACCGCTTTGGTGACGCTGGTCATAGCGCCCAGCGCGGCGGTCAGACGGTCCAGATCGTCGAGCTGCGCTTTCAGCGCCGAGGTTTTGCTGGCTTTCTGTTCCTCGTTCAGCCCTTTGTTGTCCTTCACGCCCTGCATCTCTTTAAACAGCGCCAGTTGACGAATTGGCACCAGTTGCAGGTCGCTGGAGGCACGGAACGGCGCCCAGCCCAGGCGTTCAAGTACGGTTTTCTGTTCCGGCGTTTTGCCGTAGTTCATAAAGAAGTCGTACACCTTGTCCTTGGTGGTTTCGGAGAGGTTTTTACGCCAGACGATCGGATCGCCCGGGATCAGCGGTGACTTCCAGATCACCTTCAGCTCTTTCAGTTTTTCCGGTGCGGAAGTTTTCAGTTTGTCGAGGTTTTCGGTGTTGTTGGTGGCGACATCGACCTGCTTGTTGGCAACGGCCAGCGCGTTGGTTTCGTGTCCGGCGTTAACGGTGCGTTTGAAATCACTGGCGGAGATGTTGTTTTTGGCGAAGACGTAGTAACCGGGGACGAGGAAGCCTGACGTGGAGTTGGGATCGCCGTTGCCGAAGGTCAGATCTTTACGTTTGGCGATCAGATCGTTCAGGTTGTTGATCGGACTATCTTTGTTAACGATCAACACGCTCCAGTACCCCGGAGATCCGTCGGCGGCGACGGTCTGGGCAAACACTTGTCCGTTAGCGCGATCCACCGCTTCCATTGCCGAGAGGTTGCCGTACCAGGCGATATCGACTTTGTTAAAGCGCATTCCCTGGATGATCCCGGCGTAGTCCGGGGCGAAGAAGGCGTTCACTTTTACACCCAGTGACTTTTCCATGTCCTTCAGGAACGGTTCCCACTGCGGCTTCAGGTTTTGCTGTGATTCGGTCGAAATAATGCCAAAGTTCAGCGCTTTTTCCTGCTCTTCGGCATGGACCGGGCTGAGCAGGGTGCTGAGACTAAACATGCTGGTAAAGGCCAGCGCGGCAACTGTCTTATAGCTCATTTCCATTCCTCATTGTGGGGATGTCAGGCAGCCTGCGCGTTCTGTTCGACGCGGTTCATGCTGCGGTAGAGATGGTCAAAACGATCGTTATCAAAATGCTGGCTGCTGCCGTCAAAGAAGACGTTGCCCTGGCGCAGCGCGACGATGCGTTCGCAATAGCGCAGGGCGTAATCCACCTGGTGCAGCGTGACGACCACGGTGATGCCGTCGGTCTGATTAATGTCGCGCAGGGTATCCATTACGATGCGTGCGGATTCCGGGTCCAGCGAGGCAATCGGCTCGTCGGCCAGGATCACTTTGGCCTGCTGCATCAGCGCCCGGGCGATAGCGACGCGCTGCTGTTGCCCGCCCGAAAGCGTGGAAACGCGCTGATACGCAAAGTGCGCCATGCCAACGCGGGTCAGCGCCTGGAGCGCGCGCTGTTTCTGCTCCTGACTGAACCAGCTAAAACAGGTGCGCCAGAACGGCGTGCTGCCGAGCGCGCCAATCAGGACGTTCTCCAGTACCGTCAGACGGTTAACCAGATTGAACTGCTGGAAGATATAGCCGGTGTGGGCGCGACTTTGGCGGATATCGCGTGCCAGCCGACCTTCGTGTTGGACGGTGCGACCCAACAGCTCAACATGGCTACCGGGCGATTTATCCCCGGTGATCAAACCGCTTAAATGACGTAAAAGGGTGGATTTGCCGGAGCCAGACGGCCCAAGCAGAGCCACCATCTCACCGGAACAGATGTTCAGATCAACCGCATTGAGCGCCTGATGCTGGTTGAAGGATTTGGAGAGTTTCTCGACGCGGATAATCGTTTGCATGATGCGGCCTCCCTAAAAAAGTGGCCCCATCGTGGCGGATCAATGTGACGTTTTCGTTAAAGGATGGTTACTCAACGATGAAGAGTTGAGCGATTTTTGATGACAGTACGGGAGGACAAGCCTCCCGTTGGATTACTCGGTAGGTTGCTGCTGTTTGACGACGTTGATCATCCACGGTACGCCATACTGGTCGCTCACTTTACCAAAACCGTGGGCCCAGAAGGTTTCCTGCCAGTCCATTTCGATTTTTCCGTTTGCCGCGAGGTTATCAAACCAGCGCTTGCCTTCGTCGACATTTTGCGTGTCGAGCACCAGGGTAAAGCCAGAGTAGTGGGCATTTCCATCGGGGGCGCTATCGCTCATCATAATGTCGCTGCCCGCAACGCGCAGGTTGGCGTGGGCGATAGCGGTATCGGGGAATTTCATTCCTGAAGGGCAACCTTCTTCACTGTCCTGCGCCGATTTGGGCATTTCACCGAAGTTGATTTTGTAGAGCAGCTCGGCGCCTAATGTTTTTTGGTAGTAGGCGATGGCGTCTGCGCAGTTGCCTGCAAAGGAGATATAGGGACTTAACGGCATGATCTTTACCTCAGGTAAAAGAAACCAGTTAAGTGTAGTTAGCGTCTGCAAAAATAAACCAGGCGGGAAGTATGAGCTTCCCGCCTGGCAGATGAGCTGACACAGGCCTGATTAGCGCAGCGCCATCAGGCAATTTGCATCAGTTCTTTTTCACAAACTCTGATTTCAGCTTCATTGGGCCAAAGCCATCGATTTTGCAATCGATGTTGTGGTCGCCTTCCACCAGACGAATGTTTTTTACTTTGGTACCGATCTTCAGCATTGAAGAGCTACCTTTTACCTTCAGGTCTTTCACTACGGTAACGCTGTCGCCGTCGGCCAGCAGGTTGCCGTTAGCATCTTTAACGATAAGTTCGTCGCTGTCCTGAGCCGGTTCAGCATCGTTCCATTCGTGAGCGCATTCCGGGCAGATGAACATGCCGTTATCTTCGTAAGTGTATTCGGAGTTGCATTGTGGGCAGTGTGGTAATGACATGTGGATTTCCTCAAAAGTCAGCAGGGGCAAATGCGCCCAAAAAATGGCAGATTGCCGAAAAAGGCCGCAATTATACATAAAATCCCTGCTTTTGTCGGGACTACTGCGCGATAAAGCAAAATGATCTGCTGTAAAGATCCTTTGCTTTCACAGCAATGAAGTATGGCGCAATATTTTTTAAGGGAAATTGCTACGCCAGGTTATTTAAGATAAGGTGAGGCGAAATAACTGATATTTATAGGTAACACCGCTTACGGGTGTCTACGTCCTGATGGTTGAATATCTCCTGGCCCCTTAATTTTAGTAGGGGAATTCAGCGGGTATTCTTTAAAACTGAACTACGCTGTTTATCTTTCTTACTTATTACATAAGTGAGAGGCATCAGGCCAGCGGTTATATGCCAAATTTGTTTTAATAATATCAATTGGTTGTTTCGATTTTAATTATTTCCACACGTAATTATAAAAGCCGAAAATCTATAAATAAAACGATTAGGCTAAATAAAAGTAATGCCATTTGCGTTAAGGAAAAATTTTCCATGCACACACAGACAATATATGAATTAAGTCAGGAAGCTGAACGCTTGCTGATGCTCTCTCTTGAACATCTCCGGCAATTACAAAAATTGCCCATCACGTCGTTGGATGATGTCGCGCTGCAACATGGAGAGCATAGCAGACAGGTTGTTCAGCCCCTGCATTTCAGCGCGCGTGGTATGGATGCCCAGCAGGCGACGCTCAATAATGAGCTGCGCAAGATTACGCGTCTGGAAATGGTGCTGGCCATCGTTGGCACCATGAAAGCGGGAAAATCGACGACGATTAACGCGATCGTCGGCACAGAAGTTTTACCTAATCGTAATCGTCCGATGACGGCGTTACCGACGCTTATTCGCCATACGCCGGGGCAGAAAGAGCCGGTACTGCATTTTTCGCATGTCGCGCCGATCGAAGCCTTAATGAAGGTTTTACAGCAGCGCATGCGGGCATGCGATCGCCAGCGTCTTACGCAGACGCTGGAAATTGATAAGGATATGAACGTCCTGCTGCAGCATATTGAAAACGGCGTGGCATTTGAACGGTATTATCTTGGCGCACAGCCTATTTTCCATTGTCTTAAAAGCCTGAATGACCTGGTGCGTTTGTCAAAAGCGCTGGAGGCTGATTTTCCTTTTGCCGCCTATGCCGCGATTGAGCATATTCCGGTTATCGAGGTCGAATTTGTCCATTTGGCCGGACAGGCAAGCTATCCGGGGCAATTAACGCTGCTGGATACGCCGGGGCCGAACGAGGCCGGACAACCGCACTTACAAAAAATGCTGAATGAACAGCTGGCGCGGGCTTCTGCGGTCCTGGCGGTAATGGATTACACCCAACTGAAGTCGATTTCTGATGAGGAAGTCCGTCGGGCGATTATGGCGGTCGGGAAAACAGTGCCGCTGTACGCGCTGGTCAATAAATTCGATCAGAAAGACCGCAACAGTGATGATGAAGAGCAGGTGCGGGCTTTGATTTCCGGCACGCTGATGCAAGGCGGAATCACCCCTGAACGGATCTATCCGGTTTCCTCGATGTGGGGCTATCTGGCGAACAGAGCGCGTCATGAGCTAACCACCCGCGGGCGGTTGCCGGATCATCAGGTGCAACGCTGGGTACAGGATTTTGCCGAAGCGGCGCTGGGCAGGCGCTGGCGTACCACCGATCTTGAGGATACGGAGCACATCCGTCATGCCGCCGATTTACTGTGGGAAGATTCGTTGTTTGAGCAGCCGATCCAGAACGTGATTCATGCCGCTCACGCCAATGCTTCGCTGTATGCGTTACGTTCCGCGTCGCATAAGTTATTGAACTATGCGCAAAGCGCGCACGAATATCTGGAGTTTCGCGCCCACGGATTAACGGTGGCCTATGAAAAACTGCGGCTGAACATTACGCATATTGAAGAGGATATGCAGCAGTTACAGGTAAGTCAGGGGCGAGTGAGCGATGAAGTTAACCATGAAGTAGAACTGGCGCTCGCATCTGCCGCGACCTATCTCAATGAGCAACAGACTGAGATTCTGTGCGGCATCAATACGTTTTTTGTCAAAGAAAACGTCCTGATGATGTCACCGCACGGCCAGGGATCAGGCGCTATAACGGCTGAAATGGCGGGTGAAATGCTGGTGCTGCATGACGAAGGGCAGGCGAAAATCGTCTTAGATAAAATGCGCTCGTCCTGTGAAGGGGTATTGCTGGCAGCCCAGGAGAGTATTAGCCGGGATTTAGCGCTACGTTTTGAGCAGCTTGAGTCGACCCTGTCCCGGGCACTCAATGACGCTATGCGGCCTATTGAATTGCGGGTGAAAGAGGAGCTGAATCACGCTGGATTTCGTGCGCGGATCCGTTTTCCGGCCTTTCATGCGGCGATGTTTAATTTTAATACCCGCCAGCTATTTAATGAGGCTATTGAACAGGATATTCCGGCGGAAAATACGTCGTCTACTGGCGGTGTGGTGCGTGACACTTTCTCCCGTTGGCTGAACCAACCCAACTGGGGATGGAATGATTACGTCGAAACAAAAACGCGTTATCTCATTGATATGGGCGCGCTGCACAAGAGCCTTGTGCATTACGTTACCCTGTTTTGCCAACAAATTCGTAAAGCTTTAGTTGCTCAGGTCGATATTTCCGTTACGGCAGGCATGGCCACGTTTTTTGCTGATTTTTCGCTGTGTCTGGCGCAATTACAGGCGAGCCTGCGTGAGAGCCTGACCCTGCGCCAGCAAAATGAGTCTGCGGTGAATGCGTTGAATGAACAACTACAGCATCGCATTACGACGGCGGCATGGCTTTATGAAGATTCCCGCTTGCTGCGCGACGATATCAACACCCTTTTTGCAACTGAGCACACATGACTAACATGTTACTGGAAGGCCCCGGGCGGACGCTGGAGTGTGTCTACCCGAAGTTTATGGTCGATCTGGTTCAAGGAGATGAAACCAAACGTTCCGGCGGTTTTCTGCAACAGCAGCAGCGGCTGCGTGCGCGCCTGACGCAGGAGGTGCTATCCCAGACGCAACTGCGGGCGTGGGTGATGGCGGGAGTGTCCAGCGAGCATCTGGTGATGCGTCTGAAGCTGGTGGAGAAGTTGGCGGGCATGATCGACCCGGGCCATCTGGCGCTGGTGCGCATCGCCGAACGGCTAATGTTTTTGCAACAGACCGAACATCCGCGGGGGCTGTCCACCCCCGGTCTCATACAGCAGATAAATTCGCTTACGGACTGGTTCACTCAACGCGGCGCGTATAAAGAGAAGGCATTGACGCAACGCGGCCTGACGGTTCAGGCGGGCGAACACAGCGAGCAAATTTTTACCCGGTGGCGGGCTGGGGCGTATGACGGCTGGTCGTTACCCGGACGCTGTTTTGTCGCGCTGGAAGAACTGCGCTGGGGAGCTTTTGGTGACGCCTGCCGATTAGCGAATGCCGATGTGGTCTCAATGCTTAAAGACAATCTGCGCATCATGGCAGCTCAGACGCTGGCAGACAGCGTGAATGCGGCGCCCGCTACGCGTCATTATTATCATCATTGGCTCAGCGCGCCGACGGTTGGCGGCTCGGGCGAGCACAACGATATGTTGAGTTGGTTAGGCGACTGGTGTGATGCGCAGCGCCATCCGGTGAGCTGGTCGGTGACGCAGCGATGGCAGAATGTGGCGTTGGGAATGCCGCGATTGTGTTCGGCGAAACGGCTGGCTGATGCGATGGTTGAGGAGATTTTTGCACCGTCCCCACTCATCAATTGAGTAGGGACGGTCAGTGGGGCTAAGGTAGAGTTAGTGGTGCAGAGAGTCTGCCGGGGTAGCCGCCGTCTCGTTGGCGACCAGGTTTTTATTAAAGCGTTTGGCATACAGCGCGGTGATAATTGGCACCAAAATGGCGGTGACAATCACGCTGGCGGCGACCAGCGCTGTGGCGGAGGCGGCAACCGGTTCAAACGCCGGGTTAATCTGGGCGATAATCACCGGGTTTGCCACCGCAGCGCCTGCCGCAGAAGAGGCAGCCACACCTGCCGTACCGTTCCCGCCACCGATAACGCGGTCAGCAATAATCAGCGGGATACCGGTGATAACGATAACCGCGACGCCCAGCAGAATACCCAACAGACCGGTATCAACGATGACGCTCAGGTTAATGGTGTTGCCCAGCGCAAAGCCGAAGAACGGGATCAGCACCGGCGTGGCTTTGCTGAAGAAAGAACGCAGATCGTGATCCAGATTACCCAGCGTAAAGCCAATCAGGAACGGTAATACCGCGCCGATAAAATGGTGTGGCTCGAAGGAGGCCAGACCCGCTGAACCAAGGATCACCATCGTCATCAACGGACCGGATTCCAGAGACATCAACACAAATGCGCCGGACTCTTCTTTCGTTCCGTACTGGTTCATCAGGCTGGCGTACAGACCACCGTTGGTCATATCCATCGCGGAAACAATTGCCAGTACCGAAAGTCCCGCAAAGAACCCGGTTTGAATACCGGTATCAGGAATAAATGACGCGGCTATCATTGCCACTACCCACGCCACGGCTATTTTGGTGATAACCAGCGTACCGGACTTCCGTAATACTGTACCGGTTGCCCGTAAATCAATAGATGCGCCAATACAAAAAAACCACACCGCCAGAATAGGCACCGTTCCGCTGATCATACCTTTGGTAAACGAACCGAAATACGCGCCGGTATCGGGAGCCAAGGTATTTAACACTGCGCCTAATAACAGGGGAATCAACATCATTCCGCCGGGGATGCGTTCAATCGTGGCTTTAATTTTCATAAACGTCCTCATATCTTGTCGCAGGCACTATATGCGCAAGGATTTAAAAATTAATAAATTCAAATGGTTACTTAAATTTCTTAACAAAGGTAATCGCTATCTCTTTGTTTTATAGAATCTAACGCGGCATACGTTGAGCATGTTGCTGCTCCCAGGGATATTGCGTCTGGAATTAGTTTGCATTCACGGGAACGTTGATTCAATCAAAATAAAACGATGTTTTAGTTATCTTCATCACATATTCCGCGCAAAAGTTCTCAATCGCTGTGATTATTAAAAAAGCTGTGATCTTTTTGTGAAGGGATTAGGTGTTTTTTTTGCTAGCAGAATAATAGTGACCGCTGTGATTGTTGGCGCAATAAAGCGATTTATTCTTGTATTTAATTGTCAGTAAATCGCAAGCATGACATGTAAAAAAGCTGACTCAGAATGACCTTATTTACGCAGGTTGACGAAATGAAATACCATGTGTGAAGTTGATCACAAATTTAAACACTGTTAGGGTAAAGAGGTCATTAACCGCCCAATCAGGCGTCAACAGGTTCGGTTGTACTGCTCGTTTCCAGCCAGTGTAAGTAAACCTGCTACGCTTGTTACAGGGATTGCGTCTGTGCATTCCCCGCTCGGCGATGACCTTAGCGCATGTTGCGTTAGGAGCGTCGAACTGTGCGCGACAGGGCTAAGTCTAAGAGGACTGGTATGCTAAAAAGGAAAAAAATAAAACCCATTACGCTGCGCGACGTCACCATCATTGATGACGGAAAATTGCGAAAAGCCATTACCGCGGCGTCGTTAGGTAATGCGATGGAGTGGTTTGATTTTGGTGTTTATGGGTTTGTTGCTTACGCATTAGGTAAAGTGTTCTTCCCGGGGGCTGACCCCAGCGTGCAGATGGTTGCCGCGCTCGCCACCTTCTCTGTTCCCTTTCTGATTCGACCGCTTGGCGGATTGTTCTTCGGTATGCTCGGCGATAAATACGGTCGTCAGAAGATCCTCGCTATCACCATTGTGATTATGTCGATCAGTACCTTCTGTATCGGTCTTATTCCCTCGTATGCCTCGATTGGTATCTGGGCGCCGATTCTGCTGTTGCTGTGTAAGATGGCACAGGGATTCTCGGTCGGCGGAGAGTACACCGGGGCGTCGATTTTTGTCGCGGAATATTCGCCTGACCGTAAGCGTGGATTTATGGGTAGCTGGCTGGACTTCGGTTCGATCGCCGGGTTTGTGCTGGGCGCGGGCGTGGTGGTTCTGATTTCAACCATTGTCGGCGAGGCAAATTTCCTTGAATGGGGCTGGCGTATTCCGTTCTTCCTGGCGCTGCCGTTAGGGCTGATTGGTCTGTATCTGCGTCATGCGCTGGAAGAGACGCCGGCGTTCCAGCAGCACGTTGATAAACTGGAACAGGGCGACCGCGAGGGCCTGCAGGAAGGTCCGAAGGTTTCGTTTAAAGAGATTGCGACCAAACACTGGCGTAGCCTGCTGGCGTGTATCGGTCTGGTGATTGCCACCAACGTTACCTATTACATGCTGCTCACCTATATGCCGAGCTATCTGTCGCATAACCTGCATTACTCTGAAGACCACGGCGTGTTGATTATTATCGCCATCATGATTGGTATGCTGTTTGTGCAGCCGGTGATGGGTCTGCTCAGTGACCGCTTCGGTCGTCGCCCGTTTGTTATTATGGGCAGTATTGCGCTGTTTGTGCTGGCCATTCCGGCATTTATCCTGATTAACAGTAATGTCATCAGCCTGATTTTTGCCGGGCTGCTGATGCTGGCGGTGATCCTCAACTGCTTTACCGGGGTGATGGCGTCAACGTTACCGGCGATGTTCCCGACGCATATTCGTTATAGCGCGTTGGCGGCGGCATTTAATATCTCGGTCCTGGTTGCGGGTCTGACGCCGACCCTGGCTGCCTGGCTGGTGGAAAGTTCGCAGAATCTGATGATGCCTGCTTACTACCTGATGGTGATTGCGGTGGTTGGTTTAATTACCGGTATCACCATGAAAGAGACCGCAAATAAGCCACTGAAAGGGGCGACGCCTGCCGCTTCGGATATTCAGGAAGCGAAAGAGATCCTTGGTGAGCACTACGATAACATCGAGCATAAAATCGAAGATATCGATCAGGAAATTGCGGAATTGCAGCTTAAGCGTTCGCGTCTGGTGCAGCAGCATCCGCGTATTGATGAGTAATCAGCTTTCAGGCCTGCGGGTAGCGTTGTACTCAGTAGACCGGATAAGGCGCCAACTGCCATCCGGCGCATTATGTTGATCTATCACAGCGACTTAAGGTTGGCTTAATATCCTTCAGGCAAACTCTCCTCCATAGTTTCGGAGGAGAGTGTCATGAAAACCCGCATTTATGAAAGTTTAACTGCCCTGTGTAGCGTGCTGATCGTCAGCAGCTTTTTGTACGTATGGGTGAATTCTTACTGAGCTTTCGCTAATTCCACCCAGGCGCGAGTGCCGCTCGTTCCCTGACGATTCTGCAAATAGAAATGCCCGTGATGTAGCTGGGTGATCCGACTGACAATGCTCAGCCCCAGCCCAATGCCGCCAAAACGGCTGTCCATCCGTACAAACGCTTTGCTTAACTCCCCGCATTTACTTTCATCAATGCCTGGACCTTCATCTTCGACGACCATGACGGCATCATGTTCGGTATTCAGGCCGATCGTAATAGTAGTGCCTTCCGGGCTGTAACGGTGGGCGTTCTCTACCAGATTGCGCAGCAGCATGCGTAACAGCGTTGCGTCGCCACGTACGACAACGTCCGCCGCGCTTTGCGGGAGGAGCAGCGTCTGCTGGCGCTGGTCCAGCATGGTGCTGAGTTCGTCATAGGAGGGCAGAATCACGTCCTCCAGCAGTTTGACATGTTGGTAGCTTCCGGCCGAAAACGACTGCCCGACGCGGGCGAGTTGCAGCAGTTGCGACACGCTGTCCATCATTTGGTCAAGGCGGGCAATTAACGGCGAAACGTCGACTTTATGGGTTTTGGATAATAATTCCAGATGCAGGCGAACGCCTGACAGCGGCGTGCGTAGTTCGTGGGCGACATCGGCGGTAAATAAGCGTTCGTTTTCGATAGTGGTGGTCAGCCGCGTCACCAGCTCGTTGAGCGCTGAGACGACCGCCTGTATCTCAACGGTTGAACTGTGAATTTCAATGGGGGCCAGGTTATCGGCTGCCCGCGCTTCTAACTCTTTTTGCAGATCCGCCAGCGGGCGAGTAATACGTCGCACTGCCTGGTAGCAAATCAGCAGCGTCAGGCTGACCATAAAGATGCCGGGGACGATCAGGCTGGCGATGGCCTCGCGGATCTCATGCATGATGTGGCGATCGTTGTTACGGTTATCGCGCAGCGCCTGCTCGAATAACTGTATTTGCTCAGTACTTTCGTGCCACAACCAGAAGGTGCTAATGAGTTGAAAGACCAACAGAATTAGACCTATCGTCAGTATTAACCGTTGGCGAAGAGGGAGCGGTCGTTTTAGATATTGCAGCAGCTTCACTTAGCTTTCCTCAGTGGCGACCAGCATATAGCCAAATCCCCTGACCGTGCGGATACGTGATTTCCCCACTTTATCGCGCAGATTATGGATGTGGACTTCCAGCGTATTGGTCGACGGTTCGTTATCCCAACTGTAGATGTCGTTATACAGAATTTCCCGGTGAACCGGACTGCCTGCCTTGAGCATCAGGCGCGACAGGAGCGCGTATTCTTTCGGCGTTAAGATAATCTCTTGCCCGTCCATCCACACCTGGCGACGACCGATATTCAGCGTCAGGTTACTGACAATTAACTCACTTTCACCCTGATTGTTATGACGACGCAGCAGCGCCCGGATGCGGGCGTGCAGTTCTTCCAGCGCGAACGGTTTAACCAGATAGTCATCTGCGCCCACGTCCAGCCCGCTGACCCGGTCTTTCACCGTATCGCGGGCGGTGAGGATAAGCACAGGTACGGTGTATTTTTTCTGCCTGATCCGGTTCAGGAAGTGCAGACCGTCTTCATCCGGTAAGCCGAGATCCAGAACCACCAGACTGTAATGTCCGGTCTCCAGGCATTGTTCCGCTGCCCGGGCGGTTGATACGCCGTCGCAGGCATAGCCTTCTGTTTGCGCGGCGAGTATCAGTCCCTGTAATAACAACGTATCGTCTTCAACAATCAGAATTTTCATTCGCTTAGCCTCCCCGGCAGGGTTGCAGAATATCATCTGCCGCCTGATATTTCTGTGTTTGCACGCCCGTTAATCCCAGCAGAGTCGAGAACAGATTATCCTGTGAGAAATCTTCTGAGCTTGCCCGTTTTTGCAAACATGTCTGAGAGACCTGATAGCGTTGCTGATAATCTTCTGAGAGCCACAGCAGCATCGGCACATGTTTTTGCGTATCTGGCGCAATCGAATACGGCAGGCCGTGCAAATAGACGCCATTTTCCCCTAAGGATTCACCGTGATCGGAAAGATAGACCAAGCTGGTGGTGAAATTATCCTGATGCTCTTTCAGTATATTGATTGCTTTATCAACAATATAGTCAACATAAAGAATCGTGTTGTCGTATGAATTGACCAGCTGTTGCTGGGAACAGGTCTGGATCTCGTTGGTGTCGCAGGTTGGCGTAAATTTCTTGAACTGCGCAGGATAGCGGTTGTAATAGGTCGGACCGTGGCTGCCGATGGTGTGCAGCACAATCACGCCGTCGCCTTGCAGATTATTAATGTACTCTTCCAGCCCGTGGAACAGGACGTCATCATAGCATTCACCATCAATACACTGTCCCGGCAGGTTCAGCTTAGTCATATTCTGGTGCGGCACCCGATCGCAGGCTCCTTTACATCCACCGTCGTTATCATTCCACAGCACGTTAATTCCCGCCCGCTGGATGATGTCGAGTACGCCTTCCTGATGCTGCGCCAGTTCTTCATCATAGTGCGCGCGCGGCATATCGGAGAACATGCAGGGTACAGATACCGCCGTGGCCGTACCGCAGGACGTCGTGCGCGGGAAATAGACCACATTATCTTTTTCCAGTAGCGGGTTGGTCTGGCGCGCATACCCGGACAGGGAGAAGTTGTCGCCGCGGGAGGTCTCGCCGAGAACCACAATCGTCAGGTTTTTACGCTTTTCTTTTACCATCAATGGATTGCGATGCGCATCTTCGCCAATGCGTACCAACGGCAGGTGGGCCAGCCTCTGGTGCGAATACCATGATGACGTCGCCACAATGCTGTTGGATGGGCTGAGGGATTTCACCAGTTCTTTGTTGTTGCGAAACAGTGAGGCGTAATCTTTATAGAAGAACGCGGCGACCAACACGATCAGCAACGCGGAGATCAGAATGTTCGCGCCACGGAACAACACGCTGCGCAGCACTGGAGTAATAGGCTTGATTCTTATCCAGCAGGCAATGAGCGCGGCCAGAATACCGCTCACCCCGAGCGTAATTACCATTCGCGGTGTCATCAGGGCGAAGGTTTCGGCGGGCGTGGTGTCCATCATATTGGCGATCATCGAGCGGTCGATGATGATGCCGTAGGTCATGATGAAATATTGAGCCGATGCGCCAACCAGAATGAAAACGCACGCCACCAGGCGGTTAAGCCACAGGAATGAGGCCAGCGTCAGCACGATGTTCATAACGCTGAAAGCGACAACCGGCATTGATAAAAACACCAACACGTTGCGCACAGAATCCAGGGGCAGGTCTTGCAGCACTTGTTTATAGAACGCAATGTTCAGAAAAGTCGCAAGATAAAATGAGAGCAGCAGAAGCCAGCTGATTAACCCGAGAGTGGGCCTTTTAAACAGGTGCTTTAACATTAAGGGGGATTCCATCGACTAAGTGGTGTAGATCCTCTCAAAGTAAAATTAAGCCAACCTTAAGTTCTTAAGATTGGCTTTTTGCAGGATGGCGGCTATTCACCAGTGCCGCTTGCGTTAACTATTTTTTACCGGGGCATCTAATGGATAGGGGTTTTTATGGATCCGGTTGTAGTTAAGTGCGTACAGTGCGGTAATAATCATCAGCGTGACGAACGACCACATCACCTCTTTGGCGCCAGAACCGATCACTGCCCAGATGCAGTAGACAAAGGCGATAAAGGTTACCGCCAGATACAGCGGGCGTGCTTTGCCGAAGTGACCATGACCGAGCAGCAGCAGCGCAGCGCAGGTGTACAGATATGGCACCAGCGTGAAGATGACCGAAACCGAAGAGACCAGACCAAACTCTTTTGCGGCGTTCGGCGACATGCTGCTGAACTGGAAAATGGTCATCAGGATACCGACGATAATTAACCCGGCCACCGGGGTACCGGCTTTGTTAACGCGGGCAAAAATCGGCGGGAACAGACCGTCATCGGCCGCCGCTTTGGCGGTTTGTCCGGCCAGCAGCGTCCATCCGCCCAGTGAACCAAGACACCCGGCAGCGGCGCAGAAGGAGACGATCGCGCCAGCGGTGTCGCCCAGCGCCATTCTTGCGGCATCACCGAACGGCGAGGCCGAAACACGCAGCGCAGCGTTAGGGATCATCCCCATAATCGCCGTTGTGGAGAGCACGTAACAAACGGCGGCAATCAGCACCCCGCCAATGGTGGCGATAGGCACGTTACGTTTGGGGTTTTTAACCACGCCTGCCGCGACGGAGGCACTTTCCACCCCGATAAATGACCATAAGGTCACGTTCAGAGTGCTTTGAATTGCGCCGAAGGTATTCATACCGCTGACGTTCCAGGCCGCCATATAGGTTTCACCGCGGAACCAGAACCAGCCGAAGACGGCAATCCCAACAATCGGCACCAGCGCCAACACCGTTGCGACGGCCTGTACACGGGTGATCATTTTCGGGCCGACAATGTTCAGCAATACGAAGATCCACAGCACCACGACACAGGTCAGCGTCAGGACCAGCGGATCTTTTAAGATGGGGAAAAAGTAGCTTAGGTAACCGACGCCAATGACCACCATGGCGATATTACCAATCCAGCAGGCCAGCCAGTACAGGACGTTAGTCTGGTAGCCTAAAAAAGGACCGAAACAGCGGCGGGCATAAGCATAAGAACCACCGGGACTGGAGTCTAAGGACGACATTTTTGCGTACACCATCGACAGTGCCAGAGCACCGATAATCGTGACCAACCATCCGTAGATTGCAATCCCGCCAGTTGACGCAAGGTTTGCGGGTAGCAGGAATACACCGGAACCCATAATATTCCCCGACACCATAAGGGTGACGGGGATTAAGCCCACTTTGTGAGCATCAGCATCCGTCGACATATTTTTTAACTCCTGATAAGGATAAATGACGGACTTATCATACCTCTTCAAAAGACTATTTTATGATGACGGAGCTGGGGTATCGCTAATGCTGATATTATTATGGCTTATCGCTAACTGATTAAAAATCAGGCAGCGGATGGCTCCCGATGTTGACTAACATAATGCAGTGGCGTCATCCCATAAAACTCTTTGAATACGGAAATAAAGTATGAGGTACTGTTATATCCGCACAGTTGAGAAACCTGGGAAATGTTTTTCTCGTCCATCAGGAGTTGATTGACGGCATAACGCATGCGACATGTGGTAATTATTTGGCTGTAACTTGTATTTTCGCTTTTGAGTTTCTTCTTTAACAAGCTGGGACTCAGGCATAAGCAACTGGCAACCATGCTTAAATTCCAGTCTTTGTGTATGTCGCTTTCAATAATGTGATAAACGCTGTCGCTGATACGACTACGCAGCATATGCATGAGTAAAGAGATAAATTTTTTGCTGTCAAGGAAGCGTGACAACACCGTGAACAGTAGTGAGCGTGTGCGCTCTCTTTCACCTTCGTCGACTGTTTCCATTACGCTATGTTGGGCGGCCACCCGGAAGACATCCGGCGTCAGACAGGTAGCGGTGATCACTGGGTTAGCACTCCGCTGCCAGAATGGGATCTGTGAAAGGTCCTTATTTAAAAAACGCAGATAGTCTTTAATGATATCGCGGCTGATATGTACGACCAGTGCGTTATTAAGTGATGAGAAGTCGATAATATTATTATCACATGCCACCAATGCCATATGATTAGCTTTTAAACTGATGGCTTCTTTACCGTTAATCCTTAACCAAACATCCTTCTCCGTTAATACGACAACACACGCTTCTTTGCTGCAAAGTCTCATACCCAAACTCCAGGAATATGACATAAACTACCGTAACTTACCATTGGGCAAGAAATAACCGGCAAATGAAATTGTGTGATGAATCAAGACAGGCGATAAAATAGCGATATTTAGATTAATTACAATATCTGTAGGGATTATTGCCGTGTACATAAAATTTTACGCAAGTGGCAACGTGCAATTTTCGTATAAAAAAAGCGCGGGGTGGTCCCGCGCAAAAAGGTATGACAATGTTATTGTTTTGCAGCAATACTCAGGAATTACTCAAGCATGACATGTCATCCTTCAAATCGGACTATCTCAAAAAGACATTATGCTTTCACGCACATGACGTGATACACACCGTCAATAATTTCCGTTCCTTCGGTTTCATGTTCAAATCCAGGGAAATGGTGGTCCCAGGACTGCAACGAACGTAGATAACTAATCTGCGGGCTATTAGCGTCGCCAAAGTTTTCACCGGACAACAGCATCGGAATTCCTGGTGGGTAAGGAATCACAGAGTTCGCTGCTATACGGCCCTGCAGATTTTCAATGGCCACCATCTCAACGTTATCGCTGACTATCGCGTTATAGGCTTCACGCGGTGTAATTTCAGCAACAGGCAGGCCGGAGTAGGCTGCATTGAGACGGCTGCCAGGGTTGTTCTCTTTCAGCCAGGCAAACATGGTGTCGCCAAGATCGTGAATGCCCATGTTTGCGTAAGTGTCTGGATATTCCTCAACCAGTTCAGGCATTACCTGTGCCAGCGGAGTATTCGCATCGTAGTGATGTTTGAAAGAGCACAACGTGTTGATCAGTGTGCCCCATTTCCCACGGGTAATCCCCATTGAGAACAGGAACATAATCTGGAAGTCGGTGGTACGCGTCGGCACGATACCGTGACGGCCAAGCCAGGCGGTGACCAGAGCTGCAGGAACACCAGTCTCTTCCAGTTCGCCATCGTCGCCCATACCCGGTGCCAGAATGCTGACTTTAATCGGGTCCAGCATGCTCCAGTTATCCGGCAGATCTTTAAACCCGTGCCAGGATTCGCCCGGACGCATTACCCAGCAGTTCTGGTCAGTGGTCAGGAGTTGGGTTGGCGCATCGGCAAAGTCATAGGTTTTGCCGGTCTGCGGATCGGTTACCACTTCTTTGTTCCACGGTTTGAAGAACCAGTCGCCTTCGGCGGTGAATTCTTTGTACAGCCGCGCCATGGCCTGACGGAAATCGACTGCTTCGTCAATCACTTCCTGGGTGAGCGACAGGCCGCTGTTACCATCCATCATGGAAACCGCCACATCGTTTGATGCGCAGATGGCATACAGCGGAGAGGTGGTGGCGTGCATCATGTACGCCTGGTTAAAGCGGGAGAAGTTCACGGCCCCACGACCTTCACGGACGTGAATATAAGATGCTTGGGAGAGCGCATTCAGCAGTTTGTGAGTCGAGTGGGTGGCAAAAACGGTAGGGCCGTTATGATCGCCCGGCGCACCACGCATGGCGTAGTGGTCGGCATAAATTGGGTTAAAGCGGGCATAGCCGTACCAGGCTTCATCGAAGTGGATACGATCGCTGGTTTGCGCGAGCAGGTCCTGCGCCTCTTTTGCGTTGTAGCAAACGCCGTCATAGGTACAGTTAGTCACGACGCTGTATGACGGTTTTTGTCCGGCTTTGCCTTTTGTCAGTGGGCTTTCACTGATTTTTTTCTGCAATGTTTCAGGCTGCATTTCCTGCGGGTAGATAGGCCCGATAATGCCGTAGCGGTTGCGGCTAGGCACCATGTATACCGGTTTTGCCCCGGTAAGGATCAGCCCCTGTTCAATCGATTTATGGCAGTTGCGATCCAGCACCACGACGTCGTTGTCGGTCATACAGGCTTGCATGATGGTGCGGTTAGAGCCGGAAGTCCCGACCACCACGGACCAGGAGCGGTCAGCGCCAAACACCCGGGCGGCATATTTTTCGCTCTCGCCAAATGCGCCAGTATGATCCAGCAGTGAACCCAGGGAGGTGCGTTCGATACCCATGTCGGTACGGAATAAGTTTTCGCCGTAGTAGTCATGATAGAAACGACCGGCTGGGGTTTTGGTAAAACCGACGCCGCCCTGGTGGCCAGGCGCCGCCCAGGAATATTCATGGATGTCGCCGTATTTCATCAGCGCGCTGAACAGCGGCGGCAGAAGCTGCTGGCGGTAACGAGTCATCGCCGCCACGGCGCGCCCGGCGATAAAGTCTGCGGTATCTTCCAGAATCCAGGCGAATTCATCGACAAGCTCCGGCAGGTCGCGATCCAACGATGCGGTGGCTTTTTCGCGATCGCCCAACAGGAAAACAGGAACGTTTTGCTGGCGCTCGTGGAGCTTGCCGATCAATTGCCTGACATTCAGGTGCTCATCTTGTTGTTCCATTTGATAGCTGAACATCAGGCAATCAATGGCTTCATTTGCGGCGAGGATGGCGTAACCATCGTCGAATGAGGTGGACTTAATGACGGTAACATTCTGGCGGCTTAATGCGTCAGCCAGACGTTCGACAGCGCTACCGACCCAGGTGTCCTGATGCAGAAACTCACTTTCAACAATTAATACTTTCATCATCTTTTACCCGGTTGTGGAAAGGTTGCAATTTATGGATTGCAGACACACCGTATGAATGTGACGCAGGCAAGTATTATCCTGAGAAAATGGGCTGTAAAGCGGGTGAAAAATAGTCTATTTTGTATTTTATATGTTTTTAAACAATGAGTTATGCTGTGTTGAAGACGGATTTTAACCGCCGTTTATCGACAGGGGGACTATTTTTTTGGCTGATACTGATATTGCTGAATGGCAAGCATGCAGGCCGGATGTGCATCAGCAACATCCGGTAATGATTTCATTCAGTTGGCGGTGATTAACCCATAATGGCGCAGTTGCTTGCAATGCATTCTCGCCAGTAAAATCACGGTGGTTAAGGCCCCAAGCAGGGCGCAAAACATATCGGATTGGGTATCCCACGGGTCGCCCTGCGTGCCGAGAAAATCATCAGCTCCTTGACCCATTGCCAGCGCCGCCCACCATTCGATCAGCTCATAGATCGCGCTAATCGCCAACGCCACGCAGCAGACTAAAAATGCCAGCATTTTTCGGCCACGGACAATATTACCGCGCACTAAAATCTCTCGTGCCGTCAGCGCTGGCACCAGCCCCTGAAAGAAGTGACCCAGCTTGTCATAGGGATTGCGACTAAGATCCAGCCATTCCTGAACCTGAAAACCGACGGGGACTTTGGCATAGGTATACATACCGCCGACCATCAGAATGATGGCGTGAAAGAAAATTAGCGTGTAGAGCAGCGGCGTCAACGGGTAGCGCTTTACGGTAGTCAGCAACAACGGTACGACGATAATGACCGGCGTGACTTCCATCAGCCAGGTGATTTTCTCAGTGGCACAGATGCCGGTGTAGATAAGGATCAGCGCCAGAATCAGCGCGCCAGACTGCAAAATCATGGGGTTCAGTGTGCGGAGCATTATGAATTCACACGTAATGGAAAAGATTACTATTCCCTGTGAACAGCAAAAATTCAACGCCAGTAAATGGGGGGATTAAGGTGGCCCGGGGGGATCGCTGGACTGACGCCAAAAGTTTAGTGTCAGTCCAGTGCCGGGCCGAATAGGTTACTTCGCGCAGTTAGCGCATTGTTTGCTGACGATTTGCTGGAAGAAATCGTTGCCTTTATCATCGACCAGGATGAACGCCGGGAAATCTTCTACTTCGATTTTCCAGATAGCTTCCATACCCAGCTCCGGGTATTCCACGCATTCCAGATGCTTAATGCTCTGCTGCGCCAGTACCGCTGCCGGTCCGCCGATGCTGCCTAAGTAGAAACCGCCGTGTTTGTGGCAAGCGTCTGTCACCTGCTGGCTACGGTTGCCTTTTGCCAGCATGATCATGCTGCCGCCGTGTGACTGCAACAGGTCAACATAGGAGTCCATACGACCTGCGGTAGTCGGGCCTAAAGAGCCGGACGGATAACCCGCTGGCGTTTTTGCCGGGCCCGCGTAGTAGATCGGATGATCTTTCACGTACTGCGGCAGACCTTCGCCGGACTCAATACGCTCTTTTAGCTTCGCGTGGGCGATGTCACGACCTACAATAATCGTGCCGCTCAGTGACAGGCGGGTAGAAACCGGGTACTGCGAAAGCTGGGCGAGGATCTCTTTCATCGGACGGTTAAGGTCTACCTTAACCACTTCGCCTTCGCCAGCCTGGCGCAGAGATTCGGGAATGTACTGACCTGGATTATGTTCCAGTTTTTCAATCCAGATCCCTTCGCGGTTAATCTTGGCTTTAATGTTACGGTCCGCGGAGCAGGAAACGCCCATACCTACCGGGCAGGACGCGCCGTGGCGAGGTAGACGGATCACGCGGATGTCATGTGCGAAGTATTTCCCGCCAAACTGAGCGCCGAGGCCGAGTTTCTGTGCCTCGATCAGCAGTTCCTGTTCCAGTTGCAGATCGCGGAACGCCTGGCCGTGAGCATTGCCTTCAGTCGGCAGCGCATCATAGTAGTGCGTGCTGGCCAGCTTCACCGTTTTAAGGGTGCTTTCCGCTGACGTGCCGCCAATGACGAATGCAATATGGTACGGCGGGCAAGCTGCGGTACCCAGCGTACGCATTTTTTCCACCAGGAAGTTTTTCAGTTTTCCGGGAGTCAGCAGCGCTTTGGTTTCCTGATACAGATAGGTTTTGTTGGCTGAGCCACCGCCTTTGGCCACGCACAGGAATTTGTATTCGTCACCGTCCACGCTGTACAGATCGATTTGCGCAGGCAGGTTGGTGCCGGTATTCACTTCTTTGTACATATCCAGCGCCGCGTTTTGCGAGTAGCGCAGATTATCTTCAATATAGGTATTAAATACGCCTCTGGAGAGCGCGGCTTCATCGCCGCCGCCGGTCCACACGCGCTGGCCTTTTTTACCCATGATAATGGCCGTACCGGTGTCCTGGCAGGTTGGCAATACGCCTTTGGCGGCGATTTCGGAGTTTCTCAGGAACTGCAGCGCCACGTACTTATCGTTTTCGCTGGCTTCGGGATCATGGAGAATTGAGGCGACTTGCTGTTGGTGTTCAGGGCGGAGCATAAAGGAGGCATCGTGGAAGGCTTGCTGAGCCAGTAGCGTAAGTGCTTCAGGGGCTACTTTCAGGATAGTCTCGCCTTCAAACTCGCCGACGCTGACGTGATCGGATGTCAGCAGGTAGTACTCAGTTTTGTCTTCCCCCAGTGGGAAAGCCGCCTGGTAAGTGAATTCAACTTTTGACATTTGCTTCCAGCCTTTTCATTTTTATCAGGAATTTAGAAATTCACTGTGTCTTAAGAGTGGCGTGCCGTACCAACGCGGACGGCACGCGAACTGTGATTACAGGAAACCGTACATTGCGGCGAATATCCAACCAAAGACACAGGATACGCTTACGCCGATCAAGCCAGGCAGAAT
The DNA here is from genome assembly GCF_026719375.1 of Citrobacter sp. W9. Taxonomy (NCBI): domain Bacteria; kingdom Pseudomonadati; phylum Pseudomonadota; class Gammaproteobacteria; order Enterobacterales; family Enterobacteriaceae; genus Citrobacter; species Citrobacter sp. W9. The sequence continues at coordinate 47,612 of NZ_JAPPTE010000027.1, forward strand.
GAAGCTGTGGTTGATAACGAAGCGGCCGATGTGGGTGGTACCGGAACGGTCAAACTGAATAGCAGCCAGATCGCTCGGGTAGGTCGGCAGAATGTAGTAACCGTAACATGCCGGCGCCGAAGCAACGATGTACGCTGGATCAACACCGATTGCCAGCGCGACCGGAACAATCGCCGCCAGCGCCGCTGCCTGGGAGTTTACAAACTTGGATACCAGCAGCAGAACAATTGCATAGGCCCACGGATACTCTTTCACCATATTACCCAGCACACCTTCGATTTCTGTCATGTGCGCACCGAACATTGTTTCGGCCATCCAGGCAATACCGTACACCGCCACAATCGCGATCATACCGGAACGGAAGACTTCGTTTTTAGATATTGAAGCGGGATTAGTCTTCGTCAGGATAATAATCAGCGCACCGGTCAGCAGCATGAACATCTGGATAACCAGTACCATGGACAGCGGTTTGCCGCTGAAGGTAGGGCGCAGCTCAGAGAATGCGCCGAGCACAGCAACCACGGCGATAGCGGCGAGGAAGATCCACATGGCCAGCCAGTTGCTTTTCGGTAGTTTTTTGTCTAACAGCGTGGCGGTGTCGCCATAAACATAGTTGTGGTTTTCAGGGACGGAAATAAACTTCTGGAATTCTTCATCTTTATCCAGATCTTTACCACGGAACCAGCTGAAAATACCGATAGCCAGTATACCCAGCAGGGTAGACGGGATGGTGATGCTGAGCAGGTCGAGGAATTCGAGATGTTTACCTTCAAACGTCACATTACCCAGCATGGCGACCAGTGACACCACGGCTACGGAAACCGGGCTGGCGATAATACCCATTTGCGCACCGATAGAACTCGCCGCCATTGGACGTTCCGGGCGAATATTATTCTTAATGGCAACGTCATAAATGATTGGCAGGATGGTGTATACCACGTGGCCTGTACCACAGAGAATCGTCAGGGTGCAGGTAACAAACGGCGCGACGATAGAAACGTATTTTGGGTTACGGCGCAGCAGCTTTTCAGCGATTTGCAGCATAACGTCAAGGCCGCCGGAGGCTTGCAGGGTTGCCGATGCGGCCACCACGGCAATAATAACCAGCATAACGTCTACAGGTGGTTTACCCGGCTGGAGATGGAAAACGAAAACCAGAATGACCAGGCCGATACCGCCTAATAAGCCCAGTGCGATACCGCCCTTTCTGGCACCATAAAACAAACATATTAATATTATGAGAAGTTGTATACTAAATAACATTTTATTTACCCTCGCGAAAAACCCAGTCAATTTTTTGAAAAATGGATCTGTGGCACATTCTTTTTTGCCAGAATAAGCATCAAAAAATGGTCAGTATTCGATATGTCCGTATTTGCGATTAATGTTCAAATGTCTTGCTAGAATGTTTTTTTAAAGTTATGGCGATATTTAGTTTTTTTCTGTGGCGTTGAACAGAGGAGAAAATCCTCAGGCGATGGGAAGCAGAACTGGGCATAGAGAGCTGCGGTTGACGCTGTAATTTATCTGTTTTGCGTTTTCCGCTATGACATGAACCACGGACAGAATGAGTGAGTGGGTTATTTGTGTGATCACGGTCACGCCATTTCATTATGTAATGAGATCGGCGTACGGATACTTTTATTTGCTCACAAAAATGTACGGTGTCCATGGTACGTAGCATGGTCTCCATTGCTACCAGTCCAGATTTTGTATGTCTGGTTAATTTCAGACTAATCCTTTATGGGTAAAAATACACACTCTGCGAGTCAGATAATACTTAATTAACTTTTGTTAGCGATTTTGAAATTAAAAACAGTGTGATGTTTATCAATATTGAAATATAGCTTTTGACATGCTGTGTACAAATATATTTGATCTAACGCAAATTGATAATGCTTCTGCTTCAGCCAGTAAAATAGGGATTTTTCATTATTTTAATAATTGTTACTTTCAAATAACAAATAATCCCAAAATGTATTTATTGGCAATATTGTTTAAGCAATGAGTATTGCTCTGCCTGAACGCGGTAACGATAAACAGGTCTACCGGTCACGCCATAGTGGATGCTGGTAAATAAGATGTGACAATTAACCAGCCAGATAAGGTATTTACGGCAAGAGACGCGGGAGATATTGACCTCATTGGCCAGCTCATCCGTAGAGAACTCCTGATCCTGATGCTCATCAATCCACTGGCACAGCGTACGTAATGTTTGTGGCGTTAGCCCTTTGGGTAAGCGGCGTACTTCCTGCTCATTGGAGGAGCTGCCGTGAATAAGTTGGTCAAGCTCAGACTGTTCATAGTACTGATGCTTTTCCATCTCTGTTTTCTTATGTAGCCAGCCGGTTAGCGCCTCTTCAAAACGGGAAGCCTGGAAAGGTTTGATCAGGTAGTCAACGACACCATAGTGCAGAGAGTCTTTGATGGTGGTCGCGTCAGCGGCGGAAGAGATGACAATAACATCACACTTGCAGCCTTTGCTGTGCAGAACGGGCAGCAGATCCAGACCGTTTTCTTTTTGCATGTAAATATCCAGCAAAATCAAATCGATATGATGACCGCTATGAAAGATGATCTCTTTGGCTTTCTCCAGCGTAGAGGCTGTTCCGCAGCAATGAAAACCGGAGAGTTGCGCGACATAACGACGATTTAATTCCGCTACCATTGCATCGTCATCGACAATTAAGACATTGATCATCTGCTGGCCCTCTCACCATTCCACGGTAACTGTACAAAAAATTGGGTGAAGACCCCAGGTTCAGACTCGACGGAAATATTGCCGCCAACACTTTCAACCTGCTGTTTCACAAGTGCTAAACCGACGCCTCGTTCGGTTCCTTTTGACGAGACGCCCTTCTCAAAGATGTGCTCAATGTGTTCAGGGGCGATCCCTGGACCATCGTCATTCACTTCGCAATGCAACCAGCCGTGTCGATAGTGCAAGGATACGCTGATCTCGCCACCGGGTTCTTGACCTAGCGCCTCCAGGGCGTTTTCAATCAAATTCCCCAAAACGGTAATCAGCACCGCTACCTGATCTTCATTGCTGTTTTCCGGCAATTGGCTTTCATTGCTAATGACCAGACTATGACCTAAATCAGATGTGCGATTAATCTTACTGAGTAAAAATCCAGCGATCACCGGAGATTTTATTTTTCCTAACAGTGAGCCAATCTCTTCCTGATAATTGTTCGCGGTCTTCAGGATGTAATTTTCAAGCTGCTTATAACTTTTCAGGTGCAATAATCCCAGAATCACGTGCAATTTGTTCATGAATTCGTGGGATCGTTCACGAAGTGCGTCGGCATAGTTAACCATACCGTCCAGGCGTTGCATCAGTTTCCGAACTTCAGTTTTATCGCGGAACGTTGAAATGGCCCCGATGATTTTTCCGTTGCTGAGTACCGGAACAGTATTAATTAAGAGTAGCCGATCTTTCACCGTGATCTCTTCATCGCGGCGTGGCGTTCCATCGCGTAATACTTGCGAAAAATCGACCACCTGTGACCACGCGTGGCTGAGCGTTGAGAGCTGGGCATCATCTTGGGATTTGTGGTAATCAAGCAACTCCTGCGCCGCCTGGTTTATCAACGTGACTTCACCACACTCATCTACGGCAATGACACCTTCCTTTATAGAGTGCAGCATCGCCTGGCGTTGTTCGAACAGATTGGAGATTTCATACGGCTCCAGGCCAAACAGAATGCGTTTAAGGACTTTGACGAATACCCATGTGCCGAGTAACCCAACCAGAACGCCAAACAAGATGGACCAGAAGATGCTGCCGCGACTGTTATTGATCTGCTCAGTCACTCTGCTTAGCTCAAGGCCGATCGCCACCACGCCAATCTGTCGGTGATGCTCATCATAGATAGGGGTAAACACGCGCAGAGCTTTAGCCAGAAAGCCGCGATTAATGGCAACATTCTCTTTGCCCTGCAGAGCCAGCAAAATGTCATCACCTTTAAATGGCTGGCCGATTCGCTGCGCTTCGGGATGGGAATAACGAGTGCTTTTCATATCGGTGACGACGATGAACAAAAAATCGTTGCTCTTATTCACCGCCTGAGCTATCGCCTGAATACCGCTTTCCTCGGGTTTTTTCATTAACCCTTGGCGGATCTCCGGCGAGTTTGCCAGCGTCCGCGCGACCGCAAGCGCTTTATCCGCTAATGCATCGCGTGTCATGTTGCTGATTTGCGAAAAGTAAATCAGATGAACAACAAGCAGCACTGAGAAGAGTACTGCACTGACCATGAGGATCACGGTAGTGCCGAGCTTCATTGGGCGTTTGCGTATAGCAGTACGTTGCAGAGAGTGTCTCATCACGGTCCTGGAATCACGGTTTGTGCGGGTATTATCGCCCGACGGCATGCGTAATTCAAAGGTGGTAAGGAATGTGGGCTTAGGCTGCCAATACTTCTTCTATATATAGAGCGTTCTGTGCCGGTTCTCTCCATTTTTCAGCAATGCGCACCGGTAGTTTTTTGATGATTGTGGATAACTCTGTGCGTAAATGGGTATAAGGCGGGGTTTTGCTGTGGAATGCAGCAGTCAGTCATTTTTCTGTCATTTAGGGGTTGCGGGCTGAAGGAAACTCCCTATAATGCGCCTCCATCGACACGGCGGATGTGAATCACTTCACACAAACAGGCCGGTCGGTTGAAGAGAAAAACCTGAAAATGAGGGTTGACTCTGAAAGAGGAAAGCGTAATATACGCCACCTCGCGACAGAGCGCTAAGGCGCGTCGCAACTGCTCTTTAACAATTTATCAGACAATCTGTGTGGGCACTCGAGGATACGGATTCTTAACGTCGCAAGACGAAAAATGAATACCAAGTCTCTGAGTGAACACGTAATTCATTACGAAGTTTAATTC
>NZ_JAPPTE010000028.1:0-48852 GCF_026719375.1 Citrobacter sp. W9
GTGACCAGGCTGTGGGTCAGGCCACTCTTGGCATCGACACCAATGTGGGCCTTCATGCCAAAGTGCCACTGATTGCCTTTCTTGGTCTGATGCATCTCCGGATCGCGTTGCTGCTCTTTGTTCTTGGGGTCCGCTTGGAAAAAGGAAATTATCCTACGCTAAGCGCATTTTTTGCACAGATGGCTACCGACTGAACGTAACGTGTGAGTCATGATCAGAAATGTGTTAACTCTAGGAATTGACACGACTTACTGTTCGATGGGGAAATCATGTTTAGCTATCTCAAGGCTATGTATCATCAATCAAAAATTCAGGCTGAACTCAAGGCACAGATACATGAACAAACTACGGTTAATGCTATCTGTCATCACCCTGAATCAATCGAGATCATTGCGGTTTGTTCGACTGATGCGTATTACCGAAAACGTAAGGACGCTGCTTTTCTGACAACCTGTTCTGTGCTCATGCGTACTTTAAAAGATGAATCCGTACCGATGGTACTACGGAAAACAGCATGGCGATTATTGAACGAAAGATACCAACGAATTAAGTTAAATCAGGCTTATAGGATAGAAAATTTCTTGCTTGTTGCCGATTTTGAATATGCTCTCGAAGAACATGATGAACTAGCAGAGTAGTACTAGTGAGGCGATGAATACCGACAGTTAACGTGCATGTGACTTAAACGTCCGAAACCGAACGATTACGTACAGCATGTAGACAACATGTCCGAAAGTAAGCAAAACCATTAACGGACAGCCGGATCATTTCGTACATCCCTTACGGTCAGGGGTTCGCGCTCAATGGAACGAAATCACCCGTTAGCTTAAAACGCTTAACGTAGGATAATTTCCTTTTTCCAAGCGGACCCGTTCTTGGTCGAGCTGGGTGCCTCAATGATGGTGGCATCGACCAAGGTGCCTTGAGTCATCATGACGCCTGCTTCGGCCAGCCAGCGATTGATGGTCTTGAACAATTGGCGGGCCAGTTGATGCTGCTCCAGCAGGTGGCGGAAATTCATGATGGTGGTGCGGTCAGGCAAGGCGCTATCCAGGGATAACCGGGCAAACAGACGCATGGAGGCGATTTCGTACAGAGCATCTTCCATCGCGCCATCGCTCAGGTTGTACCAATGCTGCATGCAGTGAATGCGTAGCATGGTTTCCAGCGGATAAGGTCGCCGGCCATTACCAGCCTTGGGGTAAAACGGCTCGATGACTTCCACCATGTTTTGCCATGGCAGAATCTGCTCCATGCGGGAGAGGAAAATCTCTTTTCTGGTCTGACGGCGCTTACTGCTGAATTCACTGTCGGCGAAGGTAAGTTGATGACTCATGATGAACCCTGTTCCATGGCTCCAGATGACAAACATGATCTCATATCAGGGACTTGTTCGCACCTTCCTTAGCACTGCAACTCCAAGCGTATAAAGCGAAACCGACACAAAGATGTGATCGAATTTAGCGGCTGCTGTCATGATTAATCCTCCAAAAGCAGTAACGGTTAAAAGGAACTTTAGTTACAACACACAAGGAATCGGTTTTACCCATAGCCTTTAGCCTTAGTGTCGTATTGAACAATCACACAAGCCAACCAGCTAGGACGAGTAGACATTTTCTTGTGTGTTGTAACTACTTACTCAAAGCACGTTTATCTTCCCTCGATTTTACAGCACTACTAATTGTCCCTCGACTACAGGCCATAATTTTCTGAACCTGGCTCCAAGAACTACCGCTATCGAGCAACCGATTAATTGCATCGTATCGAGCCTGATTGACCTGACGCCCCTTATATTTTCCCTCCTTTTGAGCTTTATTAATCCCCTGCCTTTGACGTTCCCGGCGTTGTTCATAATCACGACGAGCCACAGCAGCCAGCATATCAAGCAACATATCGTTGATTGCAGCAAACATGCGACTATCAAAATCATGGCTCGCTGAAGCAATCCAGGTTGTCGGTACGTTGATGGCCATCACTCGAATATCCTTCTGGCGAATCAACTTCTTCAGGCTGTTCCAGTCTTCACCAGTTAAGCGTGAAAGCCGATCAACATCTTCAATGAGGAGAATATCGTTCTGTCGGCAGTCGTTCAGCAGTCTGAATAATTCCGGTCGGTCGAGCCGCGAACCAGATTCATTCTCGATGTAGTAATTGCAGATGTTAAGGCCACGCTCATCAGCAAAGCTATCGATCGCAGCGAGTGCGCGAGAAGCGTCTTGTTCAGATGTTGAGGCGCGTAAATAAGCCCGGACAAAGCTTTGCGGTACGGTATGAGTCACAATGTCGAACCAGTTCAATTTAGGTTATTAAAGCATAACCATATAGTACCTGTTTCGCATGGTATTTTAAAGGCATACTCAAACCGAACCAAAGAAATGATTCATTATGTGACCACGTCACCTACAGTTACATCAGAAAGACGGTGTAAATCAAACGTAAAGCCATAATGAGCTTTACCATGTAAAGCACACATAAAGACACACTTATCTTTATACTCTATTTACATCGTAAAACATAAAGAGTATAAAGACACTATAAAGACGCCTATATCTTTATAAGTTAAAGACACCGTAAAGACATGAAAAGCTTTACATCGTAAATACGAGGATGCGGAAATGGGAAAAATTTTACTGGTGGTTTCAGATAAGGGCGGGGTAGGGAAAAGCACCTACTCAGCTAACACAGCATCTATGCTGGCAAACAGAGAAAAATCGGTAATCATCCTTAAAACCGATAAGAACAATGACCTTATCAGCTGGAATGAAAAACGCAGGGAGAATAGCCTCCCAACAGTACCAGTCTACGAGGCATACGGTAATGTAAGCAAAGAGATTAACCGCCTGAGCAAGCTGTGCGATGTTCTGATCGTTGACTGCCCCGGACATGACAGCCTTGAGTTCCGTAGCGCACTGACTGTGTCAGATATCATGATAACTCTGGTTAAAGCGTCATCTGACTTTGAAAGTGAAACACTGACGAGCGTAACCGAGAAAGTCCGCATGGCTCAGAAATCAAACGCAGCCCTGCAACCCTGGGTATTACTTACCAGAATAAACCCAAGCAAGCCACGCCACAGAAAAGCCGCTATTGAGCTGGATAAATTATTACGCTCAGACGACGTCTGGATACAGCCACTAAAAAACCGCATGTCAGAATTGGATGTGTTTGAAAGCGCCTGCAATGAAGGGGCAGGGGTACATGATGTAAGCCGCGCCTCCAGTCTGACAACAGCAAAAGCACAGATAGAATTAGTCGCCCAGGAAATAGGGATAATCTAAATATTTCAATCGAATACATAGAAATTTACATTGTAAAGACAACATAAAGACACTATAGTATTTACACTTAGATAGTGTCTTTAATGAGGATTTTGTATGGTTTTAAAATTGAAAACGCCAACCGTTCCGGCGACAGAAGAACAGGCAACAAACGCAGAAACAGCACGCTTTATCTCTGGAGCCACAAGGAAGCCAACACCAGGTAAAGCGAAGCTGGTTAATTTCCGGCTTTCTGAAGCCTTTGACGATATCCTAGAGGCTGAGGCGATCAGAACAGGACAGAGCAGGACAACCGTTCTAAAGGCAGCGCTGGCCGCATTTGATAATCTGGACGAAAACCAGAAAAACCACTGGTTACTGGAATCAGCAAAATTCTAACCATAGAAGCATGGATGATAATCTATGAGATATTTAACCGAATTAATCTGTCAACTCTACAGGTTGACAGATCACCATAAGCTGACCGCTGCAACGTTTAAAAATCTTGCTGATATTAAGTTAGTTGAACCTACAGCGGATGCAGACACCATATTGCAGCTTGAAAATATATTTAGCGAATACTCACTGAGATATATTGACAGGGATCTGGCTGAGATTCTGAGTAACATAATAACTACAGATAAAAAACACTCTCTGGATTTCGATTTTAACAAATTACAGTCTCTGACTGCCTCGAAAAGTTTCGGTTGTGGATGGAACAAGGTAATAAATGGTAGTTGGTTCAAAAACCTTTACTCATGGGGGGAGGGGATGTATCCCGCCAAAAACCTGAAAGCTGAAAACATTTCAGACTGGGAGGATAATATATGGCACATTGAGCATGAAGGTTTCAACCCTCGCGATTCTATCAATGTTACATATTACTCCTGGCTTGACCGCTATGTAGCTTCAAACAGTGGTGGTTCACATCATGCAGCAATGGTTGTATATCAATCTGTCAGAGACAAATTAGAGTATAAACGAGAAGCGGTTATTGAACAACTGAGCATAAATTCAAACACCGTTGAAATACTTGACCAGAACTACTATTCATTCATATTCCAGATAAAACGCCCTAGTAATAAGACAGAAATTTATACATCAGAATATGAATTTATAGATGCTTTAAAAGAGTTTGTAGAAAACAGATATACTATACTTAATCCTGTCAATTACGTTTCCAGTATTAAATTAGTTTTTATTCCAAAACATGCACTAAAAACAAATGACAAAACTTTCCGTAACTGGTTCTATTCTGCAATTAGTTGCGGGAAAATAATATCATTCCCCGATTATCTGAAAAATCCAGCGCATTACCATACACACCATTATTCACATGAACTAAACTCGATAACACTTGGTGACCCTAGCAGAAAGTATAAACTGAGAGAAGATTCTTAGATTTTATATAAAATAGCAATATTATCATTTGTCAGAAGATCGGACAGAGCCATACATTCAAGAACCACAATACCCGTCCCTGCCAACAAACTGGCATCAGATATCTTATCGAAGCTGATAATCATCATTGGCTTGCGTTGTGTTAAATCAAAGATTACTAATGGTAGTATTACACTGTTAATTGATTCAAATTCTTTAAAGAAAGCATCAGAGCCATACTCACTGGCAGGAAAAAGAATTTCACTCAATCTGATCCCATAAAAAACATGATAGTTTTCTTTGAGGTTTTCCTTTAAAATATTAATAGCTTTTGCGTATTTATCATTAATAAACTCTTTTACATCAAACTTCATAAATCCTCCAACAAGAACCGACTGTAGGTCACCGGGCAAACGAGTAAAATGCTAGCATTTTGCGGCGTTTGCCCTATCCTGAATCGCATTGAAAAGAACTCACATCGCGCACTATGCTAAACCGATGGTATAAGGCAAACATGCACAGTGCAAGCAGGCAGCTTGCGACTGGTTCACCGCGACTCATCATCAGGTGTCTCCGTGCTTGCTTCTTTCGCATCAGGAACCAGGAGACGATACCACGGCATTTTTTTGTTTATCATCTCCATTAGGGGAGTGGCAAACAAACTCAATCCCCACAGGCTTACGATAACAGGGATCGTGAAATTATGTGGCGTCCAGAACTGGCGCTCAAGGTGAAACCATGTGACGACACAAACCATCCCGCCAATCCAGAAAATAGCCTTACTGAAAGCCCCCAATACAGCCAGGGTAATAACAGAAACTACATGCAGTGCGCCAGCTGTGACAAGGCGAAGATAAAAACAGAACCATTTAACGTGTCGGATAAACGGATTGCCCGTTTTTACTCTACGTTGCTTTTTACGTTCCCTGTCAATTTCATGCCTTAGTTTGTCTCGCTCTGCGCCCAGCGGGAAATCATAGATTTTAGCCATAACTCACCTCATTTCTTTTTGGGTGGTACTTTTCTATCAAACTCCTCAAGAAAAGCAGAATCATCATCGTCAAATAACTCTATAGGAAAATCAGAGCCTGATTCGGCAAATTTATCTTCATCTATAGCGTATTCAAATCGTAACTTACTAACTTTCCTTCCTTCTTTTTCATCGACAACGCAAGACAGGAAAGTCACCTCAGTTTTTTCTTTTATTTCTTTGATGGCCTTATTTATTACCTCTCGCTTGAATATAGGGTACTCTGGATACTTATATATAATATCTCCATTATCATCAATATTGTAAGCAATAAGTTCATCCTTCAACTCTTCCAGAGATAGGCTAAATGAATTTTTCCCTTTAAACGTTGAGTAATTCTTCCTAATTAACTGATACAATGACCACGAATACTCCCCTCTCAATTTTAATGAGGACGCAATTAGTTGTGTTGTGAATTTATTTTCCGCCCCAATTAATCTTGATATATAAGGCGTGATAGTGTATCCAAATCTTAGAATTACAAATCCCTCATTTTGGTTATATGCACAATAATCAGTAATCGATAAGTCAAGGCGGTCGATGTTTTTTGAATTTGGAAGACCAAGTTCCTTTGCTAATTCCTTCATATCATTCCCCGTAAGGGAAAGTTTACTGACATTTAACAATTCAGCACCTTCCTTGACTTGCTTATAAGCAACAGAAGGATGTATTCCGGCTATCTTTGCGTACATATCAGCCCGAATTTTAAAGGTCTGCCCCATTCTCATTTCTTTTTTTGGATCAACATAAACCAAGGCCAGACACAGAACCCTTTTGGCTGCCAATGGAAGTTGAGCCAGAGTTTTATTTATTTCGTTCCTGTGACGAATCTTCGTTTTTTCAGTTACATTTTTCATAACTTTTATTCTCATAAAACCTCTCACTAAAGAGTAGCCACATTAACATGATGAAGTTATTTTTTCCATCATGTTTATTCGCATTTATCATCATGTTTGTCCGCTTAGCGACTCAGCTAAACCAGACAGGCTCCAGCCAATGTGCTCATAAAACGCACGCCTTGATGACTTCACATACAAAGATCTTCAGATATGAAGCTTTTAAATCAAGCTGTTAATAGCGTCGCATTTTCCATCATGTTTCGTCGCATTTTCCATCATGGTAAAACGCATTTTTCATCATGCCTCGTCGCATTTCCCATCATGTTTAATCGCATTTATCATCATGTTTCGTCGCATCCACCATCATGTTTAGCTTATTTTTCCTATATATATCAGATAATTAAAAACCTCTAATTCTTTAAGATCTTTAAGAAAAGAAAATATATATAAGGCTTTTAATGCACAGTACCTGTGGATAACTCAGCATAAACCCAGAGGATAGATCCTTCTAACCTTCGGAAGTTGGAGCAAAACATAAGGTGTTCATATTTTAGCCATTGAGTGTACGTGCTCTCTGTCAGAGCAGCAGATATTCCGCTTCCTCGCTTTGGCTGTTCGTTCCTCGTCGCTATGCTCCTGCGGTACGCCTCAGCCAAAGACTGCGGCGAGCGGTGCCGTCTCTCGATCACCTAGGTCTGAGAAAAGGTGAGAAGAATTTTAACTCAAAAAAAAGAGATGTTTTAAACTGTTAAATCAAAGAGATACATTGAGCAAAGATAACTTAAAAGTAAGATGATTTTTAAGTTATGCGTAAAAAACGGGAAAGGATCGTGGAGTGATCCTTTTTAGATCCAGCACTAAAACGCACTCAGAAGCCCTCAGAGGCGTTTTAAGTGAGTTTACCCCGACGAGGGTTCAGCAGAACGGGGTAAACCCGCTTAGAACAGCATACAGCTCGTTTAACGTAACAAGCTGGAAATTGACCAGGAGTGAACTCCGCTTACATGGGATGCCAGCAAAATTTTACGACCGGCAATGATGGCCAGTTACTTTTTGCTGGCTATTGTCGCCCAGCAGCTGGCGGCCTGATTGTTTTTTTGCTGTCAGAGTTCGTCAGGCATCAATTGGTTTCAGCTACTCGCCACGTAATGCGCTGCTAACGCACCTCATAACGCGCAGATACAGCGCCCCGCGCCAGTGCTTCACACTGCCCCGGCGTACCGTTCGCCAGCTCACGCGCTAACTGCGACAGGCTAAACGCCGTCTGATAGTCAGAAATTGGCTTAGCAGGGGAGAGGAGGTTATTGCTCATATCCAGGCTTGTTGGTTCGCCAATACTGGCGAACGTCCCCGGCGCGATGTAACGAGTATGCAAAATGTGACACAGTTCGCGCCTCTTTGAAACACGGTTCAACAGCGTAAAGCATTCGCTGTCTTTATAGTGTCTTTACACTACAAAGCAATCAAAAACAATTGCATTACCATCATATGATGGTATACTGAATTTGTTGGTTGGGAATGGCTCCCTACCTTAATCCAGCAGCCCAAACGGGCGGGAGAAAAGCATGAACATTCAGGAAGCATTAAACGTCTTTGGTTTATCTGGTGAATTGACTGAAAAGGATATCAAGGCTGCATATAAAAAAGCGGCTTTAAAATATCATCCAGACCGTAATCCGTTAGGCGCTGAACTGATGAAAGCTGTAAACGCTGCTTTTGATTTTCTGATGGCAAACATCGATAAAATTAATTCGTTTCAGAGCACCGATGAAAACGCACACTATAACTACGGTGACGATATGGAAAGCGTGTTGAACGTACTCACCGGGTTATCAGGTTTAGTTTATGAAGTTATAGGCAACTGGATCTGGATTAGTGGTGAAACTCGCGAACATAAAGACACGTTGAAAGAAATAGGTTGCAAATGGGCAGCGAAGAAAAAACAGTGGTTTTACCGTCCTGAAGAACATAAGAGCCGCTGGAACCGAAAAGAACACAGTATTGATGAAATCCGCGAGATGTACGGCACTGCCGGGAAGCGTAAAGCAGCTGGCAGGCAGAAAGTAGAAAACAGAGCATAGTTAAAACGGGGGCGAAAGCCCCCAACACTTTAAAGGTGAGTTTATGAAATCATTTTTCTTGCTCTATCGGCCTGTTTTTGAAATCGTCTGCCGTATCCTGGGGAACGGCTGGCACGTAAACCTGCTGGATGATTGTCAATATCGTATAAAACTAACGTCGCCACGATTTAAAAATTATTCTGTACACATTCGAATGGACAAAGGAAGGTTAGCTATCATAGGCAGCGTGGATAGCCGTAACTGGCGTAGTCCATGTCATACATGCACTGTATCACCACAGCGTAACCCCGTAGAGATAGCCGCAGATATTGAAAAGAAAATACTTATAAATGCATTACAGGATGTTGAAACTTCGCGAGAGTATGAGAAGAAACTACAGAAAGAGCGGGAAGAAAGGCAAATACTGAAAGGCATGTTGTCACAACTTGTTAAGCTTGAAAACTGGCACGGAACGTTAACAGGGTTTAAAGCTGTAAATGGTTTGAATGGGCATGTGACAGAGCGTGGTGATGGTTATGAAGTCCTGATTCGGGGATTGGACATAGATCAGCTCGTAAAGTTATCCGGCTTAATTAAACAACTATGAAGGTAATTATAATGGATGAAATACTGAGTGACAGAAAAAACAAAGGTAATGTTACATACAGAATTGTTGTTTCTGAAGATTCAGGACGCATCTTCATCGAGCTGGAAAAACTGATGAAGGTTAGAGCAAAAGAATCTGAAAAGAAAACAACAAAAAAGATTGTTTATCAGCAGTCTTTTTTCAAAGATGAATTTGATAGGGTAAAGAATGAAATTGAAGACCCAATATTATTGCAATTTTGTGTCGATACATTGTTGAAGGTGAAAAAATATGATTGATAAACCAACGCCGGAAGAGGTGAAAAACGCTCGCATTAAAGCTGGATTTACACAGCAGGAAGCCGCAGATCGTTTTGGCTTCACTTTGTCAGCATGGCAGGCTAAAGAAACTACCGGAAAAACTTCACGCGGTTTAGCAGCCGGTACTTATGAAATGCTTTTACTCCTGGCTGATGAACATCCTGTTTACCAACTTGTAAAGCGTGGAGAAATTCTAAAAGAAAGGGATTAAAATAATTGCATTACCATCATATGATGGTATACTGAATTTGTTGGTTAGGAATGATTCCTTGCCTTAATCCAGTAGCCCAAACGGGCGGGAGTAAAAATGAAAACTTATGCCATCGATTTTAAATCAGTAAACGTTAAAAAAGAAACCATAAACTGCATATCCTTCATCCAGTCAGAAACACTTTTTCTTGCCATTCATACATTCGAAGAAAAAAACCGGGGTCGTGGTTACATTACTTTGTCTGTTCGCGAAGTAGATAACAACGAACTTAGCGCGATTAACTCACTTAAAAAGAACGTAACATTCTGGTTCAACGAATGTGGCCTGTCAAAAGAAGGCGTTTTAAGAGAGATTGAATCATGGTTCAATTTTGCCTTCACAACGAAGGAGCAGAATGAAGCTAAAAGAGAGGTGATTAATCTTTTGAATAAAAACTGATGTTTTAAAAGAAGGTGGTATCAGGTTGTTGGAGCAACCTGATACCGTGACACTCATTCCCACGCGAGGAATATCTAATGTCGGAACGTATGCTATCAGCAATACAGGCTGTTGAAAAGGGCGCTCGCCCTGTCTTTCCCATCATGCCGTTCTCTGCATTCCCTGAGTTCATGGATCAGCTCAAAAAAGCGCTGGAAAGACGAGCGCATAGATTCACTGGTAAATGAAACATTGGAGGTTTTATGACAAAGCAGGAGTTTTTAACTTTTATCAGTGATCAACAAAAAGAAGGTGCGGTTCGTTTTTCCCTTGCATTCAACAGTAAAGGTGAAATAGTCATTCACTGGACGAATAAAGAAGGGCTGAGGGTTTGGAGAGTTTTAACCGGAAACAGAGGGAAAAGACCAAGCCACGCAAACAGGGAAAGAATGAGCAACTTACGCCGCTGGTTGTGTGATGCCCGTCAGGGCATGGTAGGCGACACACCAGACCCTGAATAGTTTCACACGTCATGAATCGCCGAAGCCCTCCCGTTTGCGGGAGGTGCTTTTTTATATACTCTGCAAGACAGCGCTTGCGCCCCCTGCCAGACCGTTCGCGTAGCGAACCTTATCCCACATAGCTCACAGCCATTGAGATGTTTCCGGTCGTAGACAAGCGAAACCTTCAGCCATGACAGCCCTTCAGTTTTGCTTTTTCCTCGACGCTGAAGCACAATTCAAGACTAGTGCTAGATCAAAGCGATGCAGGATAGGGCAAACGCCGCAAAATGCTAGCATTTTACTCGTTTGCCCGGTGACCTACAGTCGGTTCTTGTTGGAGGATTTATGAAGCAAATTAATTTCAGACTAGAAGAAAAACAGCATGATAATCTACTTGAATGTCTGAAGGTTATTTATCCAGATGAGCCTGGTTTAACTGTTGCTAAAGGCATGAAATTGCTTGCCAGTGCTTTACTTAAAAGCAAAGTAACAGAAGATGATAATGATAACTTTATGCCAGATACTAATGATTTTATCAAAACTACAATGTATTTAACAATGAAACAGCGGAATAAAATAGAAAAAGCCGCAAAGCGTCATGGATGGACTTTGTCCAGAGAGTGCCGCTACCGTATTCAGACCACCTTAGATAATGAACTGGATTTCTTTGATCAAGAACTTCTTATGATGAATCGGTGTCGCAATGCTATCGATAAAGTAGGCCGGAATTTTCACTACATCATCCTTAATGATCAGGCAAGAGTTCTTGATAAAGATGGGTTCTATCAGGATGCAGAAAAGCTTGAAACAGAAATCATTAATCTTAAAAGTGAGTTTGAAAACTACATAATGTTATGCAAAGGTCGAACTGTATCTAATAAGGTGGAGGTGTAATAATGGGCGTTTCCGTTGATAAAGAATACCGGGTCAAACGTAAATCCTCTGAAGCTGGCCGCAAATCTGCTTTTGCCCATAAAGTGAAAAATGGTGGTAAGAACTATCAGCGTAACGTACAGGAACGTATCAACCGAAAGGGTGCCAGTAAGGAAGTGGTTGTAAAAATATCAGGCGGTGCAATCACCCGACAAGGGATAAGAAACAGTATTGACTATATGAGCCGGGAATCAGAATTGCCCGTGATGAGTGAAAGCGGCCAGGTATGGAAAGGTGACGAGATACAGGAAGCAAAAGAGCACATGGTAGATCGTGCAAACGACCCTCAAAATGTAATGAACGATAAGGGTAAAGAAAATAAAAAGGTGACACAAAATATCGTGTTCTCACCGCCTGTCTCTGCAAAAGTGAAACCAGAAGACTTGCTTGAGTCAGTCAGAAAAACGATGCACAAGAAGTATCCAAACCATCGCTTTGTTCTTGGGTATCATAACGATAAAAAAGACCATCCTCATGTTCATGTTGTTTTCCGTATCCGTGATGAAGATGGAAAGCGTACCGATATAAGAAAGAAGGATTTAAGGGAGATTAGAACTGGTTTTTGCGAAGAGCTAAAACTTAAAGGTTATGACGTTAAGGCAACACACAGGCAGCAGCAAGGACTTAATCAGTCTATCAGGGATGCTCACAGTACCGCTCCTAAGCGACAGAAGGGCGTTTATGAGGTTGTGGATGTTGGTTATGACCATTACCAGCATGATAAAACGAAGCCGAAGCAGCATTTCTTGAAACTGAAGACCCTTAACAAGGGGGTTGAAAAGACATACTGGGGGGCTGATTTTGGCGATCTTACATCACGAGAAAATGTTAAGAAGGGCGATCTTGTTAAGCTTAAAAAACTCGGTCAAAAGGAAGTAAAAATACCTGCACTTGATAAACATGGTGTTCAACATGGCTGGAAGACAGTCCATCGTAACGAGTGGAAGCTTGATAATCTTGGTGTTAAAGGTATCGATAGAACCCCTTCATCAAGTAAAGAACTGGTGCTTAACAGTGCTGCAATGCTTCAGAAGCAGCAGCTCCAGATGAAACAGTTCATCCAAATCAAACAAGCGATGCTCCAGAACGAACAAAAGATGAAGATTGGTATCAAATTAGGATAATTTCAAAAGCACTTGTAACTCATTGAATAAGATCGATTTATTTTATCACGAACTCCATTTTAAAGAAAAACCAACTACAGCTTAAAATTTTAGTTAAGTCATCTGTGAAAAGATCCCATCACGATCATTTGATCTGTCTTTTGTAATATATAAAGATAAATCATCTTAATATTGTTATTTTTGCAGCATAAACAAAGTGCGATATGAAGTTATGGCGATCGAAAGATCTACTTAACGAATTGAAAGCAGCACAAGTAGCTGATAAAGTCACTTCGAGATTAAAATTTGTCCTTTTTCTTTTTCTTATCCACTTCGGGGTCATCCGAGTCGAGAGAGCGCATGAAAGGAAAAATCTATGAAATGGTACGTTTTGCAATTTACTACGACGAGGTTTGCTGCTGTTTTCTCCCATCTTGAACAGCATAACTTTTCTTACTACTGCCCTATGATTTCAGAAAAGTATCGCCGCCCGGATAAACAAATCTCGTTCAGAGAAAGGCTGTTACCACTTTTCCCAGGGTATCTTTTCATCCAGGCCGATTTTGAAAAAATTCACTCATCTACTATCACCGCATTACCTTATGTTCAGCGGTTTATTGCTTTTGGTGGAGAGCCGTTACCTGTACCTGATGAGGAAATATTTAACGTACAACAAGGAGAACGGAATCAACTTAGCCATACTAACGCCCCCCGTTTGGTGGAAATAATGCTGATGGATGATCCAAGGAAGAGAAGTATAGCCATGCTCAACTACATCACAGAAAAAAGCTTAACCCACAAAATGAAACGGAAGAAAAATGACTGTTACCAGAAAAAAGACTTCAAGCAAGCGCAAGCCTCAACGTAATACCCTCTATCTCCCTTCTGACGTTCGTGATGAAGTTGAGCGAATCGCTGTTGAGATTAGCTACCGCCGGGGAAGGCGTATTTCTGACTCTGGTTTTGTGCAGTATCTCATTAAAACATGTTCACAAAAGGCAATAGATGAACTCATAAACGGAGCCGATATCGACTCCGAAGAGTAATCGTTCTGCCGATCTGTTCCGTGCTGTTCTGGCCGGGAGTAATCAATGTTATCTACCTCAGCTTTTATCGCGCTTGCTATGCAATGCGCCGCCAGCGTTCATCCTGATACTGCTCATGAAGTTGCAAGGGTTGAATCTGGCTTTAATCCTTATGCTATAGCCGAGATTATACCGAAAGGTGAGCGTAAGCCCGGTGATAGTGGCGTAATTTCTTATTTCCCAAGTTCTAAGGAGGATGCACTAAGCATAATAAAAAAAATTGAAGCTAGAAATCACCGTTATTCAACGGGTCTTATGCAAATAACAAGCACTAATTTTTCTAAATATGGCGTCAATGCAGAAAAACTTTTCTCGCAGTGTACAAACCTTACCGTATTCGAAAAAATCATGCTTGATTGCTATCAAAGGGGAGGGAGTTTAAAAAACGCTCTTAGTTGTTATTACTCTGGAAATTTTGTGACGGGGCAAAAATCTGAATCAAATTTTAATAATACGAGCTATACGCAGCGTATTGGTTATAGCCGTCCAGACAACAAAAAGGTATGGGCTGTTCCATCGGTTAAGGATGAAATAGGAAAGGAGACTGCAACACAGGACATTACGCGAAAAGAAACTACTGTTTATCCAAAATATGCCATGCGTGGCACCGTATCAGATGAAAAGGAAACAAACGATGTTGAAACTGAATAAACGTTACTTAACACTCACTGTCTTTATGGCTGCCTTAATGCTTTGTGTTGCGGAACCAGCTTTTGCTGATGATGTATCTACAAAGACTACCGGTTTTTTACAAAAGATCATTGATTTCCTTACTGACTTGAGAAAACCAGCAATCACCATTATTTGCTTAGGTATTGCATATATTGCGCTGTTTGCACGTCAACATATGACATGGATTTATCCTCTGATTATCGGGATGATTATCTTTATCATTGCTCCTTACGTACCGGACTGGTTGTCATAAGTTAATCTCAGGGGCGTAAATATGAGTACTCTTTTTAAAGGGCTGACACGCCCCGCTTTAATCCGGGGGTTGGGCGTTCCGCTCTACCCCTTCCTTGGAATGTGCCTTATTTCTGTATTACTTGGTGTATGGATTCATGATGCAATGTATGCACTCATATTGCCAGGGTGGTATGCCATCAAGCGAGTAACACAGATCGATGAGCGTTTCTTTGACCTGCTTTATCTACGAACTGTAATCAAAGGTCATCCCTTGTCAAACAAACGCTTCAGTGCCGTCCATTATGCGGGGAGCCAGTATGATGAAGTTGATATTTCCAGAGTGGACAATTTTATGAAGCTGAAAGACCAGTCTTCTATTGAGGAGCTGATACCGTACTCTTCTCATATCACAGATAATCTAATCGTCACAAAAAGCCGTGATTTGCTGGCTACCTGGCATATTGACGGCGCTTACTTTGAATGTGTTGATGAGGAGGATCTGACGTTACTGACAGACCAACTCAACACGCTTATTCGAAGCTTTGAGGGTAAGCCTGTGACGTTCTACACACACCGTGTTCGTGTAAAGAAAGAGGTTCAGTCTTCATTTAACAGTAAAATCCCATTTGTTAACCGGGTTATGAATGATTATTACCGTTCTCTTTCTGAGCCTGAATATTTTGAAAACAAACTTTATCTGACAGTCTGTTATAAGCCTTTCAATGCTGAAGATAAAGTTTCACATTTTCTTTCAAGGAATAAGCGGAATAAAAATATTTTTGATGAACCCATTAACGACATGAACGAAATTTGTGGCAGACTTGATACTTATCTGTCCAGGTTCCACTCTCGCCGTCTTGGTTTGTTTGAAGAAAATAGCAAGGTATTTTCTGACCAACTTTCCCTTTTTCAGTATCTGCTATCCGGGAAGTTTCAAAAGGTAAGAGTAACTAATAGTCCTTTTTATACTTATCTTGGCGGTAAAGACTTGTTTTTCGGTAACGATGCAGGGCAAATTACAGCTTCTGATCACGCCAGATATTTCCGGTGCATTGAAATAAAGGATTACTTTCAGGAGACGGACGCCGGAATTTTTGATGCGCTGATGTATCTCCCTGTTGAATATGTCTTTACATCGTCTTTCACTACGATGGATAAGCAAGCCTCCATCAAGGCGCTGGACGATCAGATTGATAAGCTTGAGATGACTGATGATGCGGCTAAATCATTGCTGGCTGATTTGCATGTTGGTCTGGATATGGTTTCCAGTGGTTACAACTCTTTTGGTAAGAGTCACCAGACGCTGATTGTTTTTGCTGACACGCCGGAACGTCTGGTTAAAGACACCAATATAGTGACCACAACCCTTGAAGACCTTGGGCTTATTATCACATATTCGACCCTGAGTCTTGGGGCTGCGTATTTTGCTCAGTTACCGGGTAATTATAACTTGCGCCCTCGCTTGTGTACCCTTAGCAGTCTTAATTTTGCTGAAATGGAAAGCTTCCATAACTTCTTTACAGGGAAAGAAAAAGGGAATACCTGGGGTGACAGATTAATTACCTTGCGCGGTTCTGGTAATGATATTTATCACCTCAACTACCATATGACCACGGAAAACCAGAATTTCTTTGGTAAAAACCCAACGCTGGGACATACGGAAATTCTTGGGACATCAAACGTAGGTAAAACTGTCCTTTTAATGACGAAAGCATACGCCGTACAACAGTACGGTGCGCCGGAGTCCTTTCCGTCTAACCGAAAGGTCAGGAAACTGACCACTGTTTTTTTTGATAAAGACAGGGCGGGTGAAGTCGGCATTCGCGCTATGGGAGGTGAATATTACCGGGTTAAGGGTGGCGCACCGACCGGGTGGAATCCAGCGGCTCTGAAGCCAACCAAGCGTAACATCGCTTTTATGAAGGATTTGATAAGACTGATTTGTACGCTTAATAACAATACCCTGGATGATTACCAGAACGGCCTGATTTCAGATGCAGTTGAGCGTTTAATGGCAAGGGAAGATCGTTCATTCCCTGTCAGCAAACTTATTCCGCTTATTCTTGAACCAGATGATGCAGAAACTAAGCGTCATGGTATCAAGGCTCGTCTTAAAGCGTGGAAACAGGGAGGTGAATACGGCTGGGTCATTGATAATCGCACAGATACTTTTGACGTATCCAATCTGGATGTTTTTGGTGTTGATGGTACGGAATTTCTGGATGATAAAGTTGTTGCCCCGGTAGCTTCGTTTTATCTGATTTATCGCGTAACAATGCTGGCCGACGGCCGACGACTCATTATTTATATGGATGAGTTCTGGCAGTGGCTGAACAACGATGCTTTCAGGGATTTCGTTTATAACAAACTCAAGACTGGACGTAAGCTGGATATGGTGCTCGTTGTCGCTACGCAGTCGCCGGATGAGCTGATTAAAACGCCGATAGCAGCTGCTGTTCGTGAACAGTGTGCCACACATATCTATCTTGCAAATCCTAAAGCCAAGCGTGGGGAATATGTCGACGGCCTACAGGTAAAAGAGCTTTATTTTGACAAAATTAAAGCTATTGACCCGCTTTCGCGTCAGTTCATGGTGGTCAAAAACCCACAGCGGCAGGGCGAACGCGATGACTTTGCAGCCTTTGCAAAGTTAGATCTGGGTAAAGCCGCTTATTATCTCCCGATTTTAAGTGCTTCTACGGAGCAGCTGGAGCTGTTCGATGAAATCTGGAAAGAAGGGATGAAACCGGAAGACTGGATTGATATCTATCTTGAACGTGCCAATCGTGGAATTAATTAAGGTGAATATGATGAAAAAACAATTTCTGGCCGCAACGCTCATCTGTTGCTCGGCAAGCGCCTTTGCTATAGGTAGCGGGGTGATTGTGCATGATGCAAAGTCAGCGTTAGATACGGCGGCGCAGTGGGTAAAAGAGGCCAAACAGTGGGAGAACGAGCTTACGGCCTATAAGGACGAGCTGTTAACGAAAACAGGTATCCGTGACGTTCAGGGGCTGGTTCAGGACGCACAGTCTGTCAGTAAGGAACTAACACAGATTTACGACCAGGGTAATGCATTTATCGATGACTACATTAAAAACCCTGATGCTGTGCTCTCTGCGCAGGCTAAATCGCTGCTTTCCGACTACAAGGTAACGGATACCTGTAAAGGGCTGGGGTACACAGGTAACCAGGTTCGGGGATGTGAGGCGACATTCCTGTCCCAGTTGGCAGGGGTTGAGTACGGTAATCAGCTTGAAGAAAAGCTGCGTAGCGACAACCAGTCGATGAAAGACCTTATCGATCAGGTTAAAAACGCGAAGGACACTAAAGCTACACAGGACGCGACTAATGCTGTCTCTCTGGAGAACCTGAAGTTCGAGAAGCTCAAATTTCAGTATGAAATGTATCGCGATAAGCAGCGCGATCTTGCAGAATACAAGATGAAGATGTCGGAGGCTGCATTCCAAAAGAAACAGTTGGATGCAGTCAATGCGGATACACCAATTGTTGATTATAAGTCAGCGTTTGATCAGCAGAGCTATGAAATGAACTGAGGAGGAACTTTGAAAAAATATGGAGTAGTTGCAGCGTTAGGGCTTACATTCTTTCTTGCCGGGTGTGAAGAGGTAAAGTCTGTAGACTGGTGGCAGTCTCACGTAGACGAAGCAACTAAAAAAGTAGCTGAATGCAAAAAGTCTGGTAGTGATAGTGACAATTGTAAAAATGCTAAAGAAGGTTTGTTTAGATATAAGCAATTGCATCCTAAGCACATTGACATTAAAGACGCATTCAAAGATGTTTTGGGTAAAGAGGGAAGTTAAAAGGAGCCATTATGGCAACTTCTAGGTTTTTCCAAGCCGCCCATGACGTTATTGTTAAAGTTCTCGACCAGTCTTTGACTGGTCAGTTAGATAACTTTTCTTCAATAGCGTATCAATTGGGTAAGTATGGTATTTCTATTTATATATTGTGGTATGCCTATACAGTAATTGTAGGGAAACAGAAATCTCATGTTCAGGATTTTATCTGGAATTTATTTCGTTTTTGGCTGATCCTTGTTTTTGTCAGGAATATGGGCGGTTGGCTAGATAGCGCTAATCAGGCTATAGATGGACTAAAGGAAACATTTGCAGGAGGTGACCCTTGGAAATGGGTTGATGAACTTTGGGAAAAAGTTCAGCAAGTTGCAGCATATCTTATGTCAAAAGATACTTCCACGTATGTTAAAACAGACGGCGCTATTGCGGCGATATTAACATATGCTGGCGGTATATTAGCGCTGCTATTAACATCTATAGTTTATCTTGCTGCTGAAGTTACACTTAAAATGCTAACTATTACTGCGCCATTGTTTATTGTTTGCCTTTCTTTTGGTTTTTTAAGGCAAATGTTTAATAGCTGGCTACAGTTAATATTTAGCTCATGTTTTATATTTCTGTTTTGCGGTTTGGCTATTAAAGCGGGAATGACTTTCCTTAATGGCATCTTGACCATATCTATAGCAAATGCAGACGAACTAAATCTCATCTCGACCGGTGCTCAAGCCGGGGTTGCGGGTGCATTCATGGCCTGGATTATCTGGCAGGCCAAAACCTATGCTTCACAGCTCGCAGGTGTTGGCGTTGAGGGGGCATTGCAGGGGGCTGCTGCTATGGGGATAGGTGCTGGCGTATTTGGTGCTTCCCGCATGGCGCGTGGTGCTCTTGGCATGGGGAGAAACGCAGGTATTGGCGCATGGAAGGGCATTAGTCGTCAGAAAGGGGGGCTTGGTCAGTCTCCGGGAATGTCCGGTAAGCTGGGTAATCTGACCGGGCAGGGGTTAAATATTGGTGCAAAAAAACTGCGTAGTGCCGCAATCGAAATGGCTAAGAAGAAATATGGAGGGTAGGTGAATAATTTATTATATATGGTTATTTTCATCTTTTTTATTACTGCCTGTTTGATAATGTCTTTTTTTACCAGTTAATCCCACTCTACTTTCTCACTCATCTTTAATCTCAGGTTTTACTATGAAACTAATTATCACGTTTTTCGTGACACTTTGTCTGTTTGGTTGTCAGGCGTCACACAAACAACCTCCGGTTTCCGGGAAAAGCGAACCTGTTAATTCAGCAGAGGTAATGCGCAATGGGGTTTAAAATTCCACAATTAAAACTGCCCGGTTTTAATAAGAAAAAAGAAGTAACGGACTCTTCAACCACATTTGAAGAGAAAAATGTAGTGTTACAGGAGAAAATGAACCGCATATATAAATTTGGTGGTATTGCTGGGATGGCCGTTGGTGTGTTGTCGCTGCTTGCCCTGAATGGTGCGCTTCCGTTAAAGAGTACGGTTGTCGAGGCTTATCTTATTAATGGTGTCACTGGCGTTGCTGAAAGACTGACTTCTGTTAAAAAAGAAAATCTCTCTGAAAATGAAGCGCTGGCAAAATACTTTATCACTCAGTACGTTAAACGTCGCGAAGGTTATAACTATTTTAGTCTTCAGCATGACTATGATTATGTATTGCTCTATAGCGCTGAAAATGTGGCAACTGAATATAATGCTCTAATCAATAGCAGTAATTCACCTAAAGTCATTTACAGAAAAGCTGAAAGAACGGCTACCGTGCAAGATAAGCCGTCTGTCATTATCAGCCCGTCATCCCGTCCTGATGATAAGGATATGGGGGCATATGTTCGCTTTAAACTAACCGTCAGGGATGTGGCGACAGGCCAAAATAATGATGAATACTGGAATATCCGGCTAACTTACCGGATTGAGCCACAGGTCGAAATGGCATCGGGTGAACGTAATAATAATCCGCTCAAATTCGTTGTAACCAGCTACGTTCGCGATAAAGAAGTTAAAGGGTGAAAATATGAAAATAAGAAAAGGAGCGTTAGTAATTGCGCTTCTGATGGCTGCGCACATTTGTAATGCGGCAGTACAGCCATCGGGAAGCCGCTTCGATCCACGAAACCAGATTGTCAGTTATAACCCTCAAAATACGACTGTTATTAACAGTGCAGTCGGCTATACAACCACACTGGTATTTGATGACGACGAAACTGTTATCAGTGCCAGAACAGGCTTCCCCCAGGGATGGTCGGTGAATAAAGAAGATAATCTTGTTTATGTCGAAGTGAAGCCAGTTAAACAGACGGTGCAGAACAACAACACGGACGAGAACGGAAAGCAGTCATCTGAAGTCGTTAACGTGGCTCTTGACCCTGAAACCGATCTGGAACGCTGGCGAACAAACCTGTTTGTCCGTACCACAAAACGCAATTACAGCATGGAGCTGAACGCCCGGACGTTTCGCCAGCCGGATAAAATTGCTTTTGTTGTGAATTACCAGTACCCGCAGGAAAGGCGTAAAGAGCAGGCCGAGATCGAGAAAAAAAGGATTGAGGCTTACAACAAGCGACAGGAAGAAAAAACCATCAACAACGCGCTTGAAAATGCCAAATCTCCGCGCAACTGGCAGTACTGGAAGCGAGTTGCTGAAGGTAGCCAGGATATCAGCCCGGATTATGCATATGACGATGGCCGTTATACCTGGTTTGGATTCAGCCCACTGAAGAAAATCCCGAGTATTTTTGTCATGAGCGGCGATCAGGAAACCCTGACTAATCCGGTAGTGAAGAAAAGCAGCAGTTTTACCGTTGTGGGTGTGCCTGTAGACCAGCGTTTTGTGTTGCGTATCGGAAATCAGGTTGTCGGGGTTGAAAATCGGGGCTTTGGCAAAGTCCGGCTTCCGGCAGGAGACACCGTATCTCCGAAAGTTGAAAAAGAGGTGATCCAGTGAGCGAACAGGAAAATAAAACTCTCACCGCCGTTGAAATTGAGCGGGAACTGCGCGAACGGCGACAGAAAGAGCTTGAGCAGGCCGACAAAACAGATAAAGAGGAGGATTCAGGACGGCCAGCTAACAGCCTGGGCATCGAGAAGCTTAAAAAATCACGTAAGGGGCTAATCATCATTGTGGCCGCCTTTGTTCTGCTGGCTGCTGGGGTATCCGTCTATTATGTCCCTTCCATCATCCGTTCAATGTCCAGTAATGACGAAAAACCAGCCAGTAGTGATGTGGCTACGGGGTCGGTGAAGCGTCAGACCGGGTTAAGCGATGACGTTGACCCTTTTAATTCTGACCAAAAGACGCAGGGCGGGCAGGAAGAGAAAAAAGGGGATAACAACAGCGGGAAAGCTGAAGCAGCGCCAGAAAGCGTACAGCATAACTTCAGCCGTGCGCTTGATGTGTCTTATGGTGGCAGTAGCTCTGCGGCATCGGGAGGTTCCGGCAGCGCCTCAACACAAACAGCCAGTGAAACCAAAGGTGGAGGTAATACCAGCACGACACAGGAGGTCGAGCCTGTTAATGCCGGAGCGCCCGTATCGCTGTCGAAAATTACCAGGGTTCCCTATGATCCCAATCTATTTATTCCAGAAAATACGGGCATACCCTGTTCACTGGACAGAAAGTTTATCTCTGATCTCGCAGGAAAACTGGTCTGCACGGTTAATTCTGACATTTACAGTGCCAACGGTAATGTAAAACTCATCGAAAAAGGAACTGCCGCCCATGTGATTTATAAAGCCGGTTCCCTTCAGCACGGTCAGGGCGCTGTATTCCTTATGGCGACCAAACTGAGAACACGCACTGCACCGTTTATCGATATTCCGCTGATTGATACACAGGCGGCTGGGCCATTAGGTGAGGCCGGAGCGTCAGGCTGGATTGATACGCATTTTTGGGAGCGTTTTTCCGGGGCTATGATGGTTGGCATGATCCCCGATGTGGCTCAGTGGGCGAGTGGAGCCGCTAAAAACAATAAGGATAACCAGACGGACTATACCGCAAACAGCCGACAGGCTTTTGCTGATATCGCCCGTGAAGCCTTTTCTAACAGTGTGAATATTCCACCAACGCTTTATAAAAATCAGGGGGAGATTATTACTCTGATTGTCGGTCAGGATCTGGATTTCTCAGGTATCTATAAACTGAAAATGCGATAAGAGGTCAGGTAATGCAGGGTGATATTAATACTGAAAATCGCCATATTGTTTACGATATCGTGAATGATTATTTTCATCAGTGGCTAAATAGTGTGGAGGGTTTAACCGAGATTGCCGTAAATCGTCCCGGTGAACTGTTTGTTAAAGTCAGGGGTAAATGGCAGCAACACCAAACGAATATGACTTTTGGTGACTGTATGTCATTTGCTGGGGCAATTTCTGATTATCATGATGGGGGTTCTGTTACGCCAGAATATCCATTGCGCTCTGCCACGCTCCCCCTTGGGGAGCGCGTACAGATTGTCATCCCCCCGGCAACGGAACGTGAAACGGTATCAATCACAATTCGTAAGCCGTCCAGTGTTTTTATTGACCATGAAACATTCGTTAAACAGGGTTTCTACTCGAAGCTAAATCAGGGCGCTGATTTCAGGAATAAAGAGGACGAATTATCTTTAATGTTTAAAGATAATCGTTTTGAACGGTTTATTCCTGAATGTCTGGTTAAAGGTAAAACGATGGTGTTCTGTGCCGGAACCGGAGCCGGGAAAACCACGTTTGCAAATGCCTGTCTGCAATACATCCCTCATCATCTGCGATGTGTTTCAATAGAAGATACTGATGAGGCAAAATTCCGTTTTCATAAAAACCATGTGAAGCTGTATTACCCGTCAGAGGGTGAAAGTATCGTTGTTAACTCGGCCTCTCTACTACGTTCTGGTTTTCGTATGAATCCAGACAGGATACTGATGACAGAAGTTCGTGGCGCGGAAGCCTGGGATTTTCTTAAAGGTTCAAGTTCCGGCCACGCAGGAAACATAACCACGGTACATGAAAGCACGCCTAAAGATGCTGTGCTTGGCCTTGTTCAGCGGTGTTATATGAACCCGGAATGCCAGAATCTGCCCTATAACATTATACTGCGAAGGGTTTTGAGCAACGTCGATGTAATCATGAGTATTAAGTACATTGATGACGAAGATCTACGCTTTGCATCGGGTATTTACTATCGCGATATTCACTTTCAGGAATACTTTGAAAAGCTGAAGGAGTGATCATGTCTCTTAAACTCCCTGATAAAGGGCAGTGGCTCTTTATCGGTTTTGTTATGTGTCTTTTTACGTATTATGCAGGTTCTGTTGCTGTCTACTTTTTTAATGGTAAAACGCCACTGTTCATATGGAAGAACTTCGACTCTATGTTACTCTGGCGACTCATGACAGAAAGTAATATACGGTCAGATATCAGAATTACGGCAATGCCCGCTCTTCTTTCTGGTTTAGCTGCCTCAGTTATCGTTCCCGTTTTTATTATCTGGCAATTGAATAAAAAAGATTTTTCTCTCTATGGTGATGCGAAATTTGCCAGCGATGATGATTTAAAAAAATCAAAGCTGCTAAAATGGGAGAAAGAGAATGACGACGATATACTTGTCGGCGCTTACAAGGGAAAATATCTCTGGTATACGGCTCCTGATTTTGTTTCGCTGGGTGCAGGTACACGCGCGGGTAAAGGTGCTGCAATAGGAATTCCTAATCTTCTGGTAAGAAAGCACTCTCTTATTGCTTTAGACCCAAAACAGGAACTGTGGAAAATCACCAGTAAAGTTCGCGAGGTGATTCTCCAGAATAAAGTTTTTTTGTTAGACCCCTTTAACAGTAAAACGCATAAGTTTAACCCGCTTTTCTATATTGATTTAAAAGCTGAGAGTGGCGCTAAAGACTTACTGAAGCTGATAGAAATTCTGTTCCCGTCTTATGGTATGACGGGAGCCGAAGCCCACTTTAACAACCTTGCCGGGCAATACTGGACTGGCCTTGCAAAACTGCTTCACTTTTTTATCAATTACGCTCCTGACTGGCTTAACGAATTCAATCTTAAACCCATTTTCTCAATCGGTTCTGTTGTTGACCTTTACAGCAATATTGATCGGGAAAACGTACTGGCTAACCGTGAAGACTTTGAGGGGATAGCGGGATTAGATGAAACGGCATTGTTTCACTTACGGGATGCATTGACGAAAATCCGTGAGTACCACGAAACTGAAGACGAACAGCGTTCAAGTATCGATGGTTCATTCCGTAAAAAAATGAGTCTGTTTTACCTCCCTACCGTCAGAAAATGTACTGACGGTAATGATTTTGACCTTCGCCAGCTGCGCCGGGAAGATATCTCTATTTATGTTGGCGTGAATGCGGAGGATATGTCCCTTGCCTATGACTTCCTGAACCTGTTCTTTAACTTTGTCGTTGAAGTCACATTGAGGGAAAACCCGGATTTTGACCCAACGCTTAAGCATGACTGTTTAATGTTTCTAGATGAGTTCCCTTCAATTGGTTATATGCCGATTATTAAAAAAGGTTCGGGGTACATTGCAGGCTTTAAACTCAAGCTTTTGACGATTTATCAGAATATCAGCCAGCTTAATGAAATCTACGGTATAGAGGGAGCTAAGACTCTGATGAGTGCGCACCCTTGCCGGATTATCTATGCTGTCAGTGAAGAGGATGATGCTAAAAAGATTTCAGAGAAGCTTGGTTATACAACCGCTAAGTCTACTGGTTCCAGTAAAACGAGCGGTCGTTCGACATCAAAAAGCAATTCCGAAAGTGACGCTCAACGCGCTCTGGTACTTCCACAGGAGCTGGGAACGCTGGAGTTTTCAGAGGAGTTTATCATCCTGAAGGGTGAGAACCCTGTTAAAGCCAAAAAAGCCCTTTACTACCTTGATTCGTATTTTATGGACAGGCTTATGCTGGTAAGTCCGAAGCTGGCTGCTTTAACGTCCAGTCTTAACAAGACAAAAAATATCTTTGGTGTTAAGGGGCTTAAATACCCTTCAAAAGAAAAAATGCTTTCCGTAGGTGAGCTTGAATCTGAGGTTTTATTATGAAAAGAATAGTGCTGGCTGGTTTTGTCTTTCTTTCTGCCTGTTCATCACCTCCTGAACCCCCACAGGTTGACTGGAAGAAAAACCCGGAAACAATGAATTCACAGTTAATGGACTGGCAACCTACTTTTACGGTAATTAAATCTGACCGTGTTAATTCATCCTGGGTAAAGGTTATAAAAAACTTTACTCCTGAGAACCGTCTTTACGATGATGCGGTTTTCTATGCTGTTGCTCATTCAGACTCAATTATTATTGAAAGTAGCCGGGGTGAAGACTTCTTTACTGCAAAAAACTGGCTTAGGTCTAACGGTGCATATGGATTAATCCAGTACCGATATAAGCGTGATGAATTTGGTGTTAAATCCATCAATATCTATCTTCAGAAAGGATGACATTATGAATGTTCGCAATGTGCTTATAGTTCCGCTCGTTCTTGCTGTGTTGACAACGCCTGCTTTAGCCAAAAAGCATAACCACACTGACGGGTTAAACCAGACGGGTGATCCATGTGAATTGTTAACCTGCATGGCCGGAAAATTACAGGGGGATACACAGCCAGCCTGTCAGACAGTTAATCAGCGCTTTTTCAATGTCCGGGTTTTTACCCCCTACTATAATCCTGAAGCCACAGCAAGGCTTAGGCAAAGTATCTTAAATACCTGTGACGGCGCTGTAATCAATAAAGACAATCTGGAAATGATTATTCAGCGCTATGGTCGCTCATTCCAGGAATAACGATAACCCCGAAAATTTCAGATTTTAATCTGAGGTTTGCGGGGTTGAACAACCGAAGGACGTTAGTTATGGATAAAATGATTTTAAAAATGTCACGTCATAATATTCAAACAGTAACGGTTACTCAGAATCTAAGTGATTTGAAAAATACAGGTAATGAGACAGTGAATGCGATTATCGAAAACTGTACCGCTTACATCTCTCTGGTTAATTGCAATGATAAAATTTTTCTGGATGAATGTGACGTTGAGAAACAGGATAAAGAGGATTAAAGATTATGGTGAGGATTATTATGGGATCAGCAGCAGGAAGAGTCAGTGATATTCTGTTTATTTTCATAGGATACTCTAAAAAGGTTGCCTCAGTGTTTACTCGGCTACTCTTTTTTATGGCTTGGTTCCCTGTATTGGTTTATGGGTTTTATCGTATCGCCGTTATCTTATGGGGAAGTACATCTGAATCTGAATACTATTACTTTGAGCGTTTTTTTAATTATACAATTAATTTGTATAGCTTGATTATTCCTATGTTGGTAGTTGTTGGTGTTTCAATCATCGTGATTTTCTCACTGTTTAAGATAGGAACTATCATGTGGGAGGAAA
Organism: Citrobacter sp. W9; assembly: GCF_026719375.1. Taxonomy (NCBI): domain Bacteria; kingdom Pseudomonadati; phylum Pseudomonadota; class Gammaproteobacteria; order Enterobacterales; family Enterobacteriaceae; genus Citrobacter; species Citrobacter sp. W9. The sequence continues at coordinate 26,862 of NZ_JAPPTE010000028.1, forward strand.
AGAAACGATGAAGTGTTTTCTTTATGCTTTTTCTCTTTTTGTAGTCGTGCTTCCAGCTACGTTGTGTGCAGCAGAAATTCAGGGAAAAGTTATCCGTGTGCTCGATGGTGACACCATCGAAGTATTGCAGGATAAAAAGCCCGTCAGGATTCGCCTGGCAAACATCGATGCACCGGAAAAGAAACAGGCTTTCGGGCGCTGGTCAACCAATCAGCTTAAAGGCCTGGTTGCAGCGCTGCCCGTCACGGTGACGTATACGCAGACAGATCGCTACGGGCGCATTATCGGGCGTGTGTTCACGGCGAACGGCACAGAGGCCAACCGCTTTATGGTGCAATCTGGTGCAGCATGGGTTTACGACAAGTACAACAGCGATAATTCATTACCGGCTCTGCAAAGGGCAGCACAGGAACAAAAGCGCGGCCTGTGGGCTGACAGTCAACCAGTGCCGCCGTGGGAATGGCGGCATAGTAAATAAAGAGGAATGAAACGATGATGACTGAATCCGATAAAGAACGTTTCAATAACCGTTTATGTGTTGGTAACTTGCTTGTAAGTGCAGATGTTTATGTTACACCAGGCATGACAGAAAGCGCGGCTGAGGTAAAGTTAATCGTCCCTAACGATGATTATCAAAAGGCAATGGATTTGTATGATCGTATTTGCCAGTTTGCTTTGCTTCATGGTGAAGATTTACAAGGGTTGTTCCAGACAGACAGATATTACTATATGTCATGTTTCGTGCGTGATATTGAAGCATTTAAGAAAGAATTTGAAAATGAGGAGGAGTTAAACCCTTTATTCAATCATGATAAGGGTGAAACGGCTGAGTTTCTTATCAGTTTCCCGGAGAAAGCTAACTATGATGATAAGGAACCAGTTAAACAATCCTTTCTGGAAATCACACAAAAACATGTCGATTCATTAGATGAACTTACATGGGGTAATTTTGAACACAGAGCATTCACTGGCGGAACGGTAGGTTTTGGCATCAATCCCCATACAATGGAACGCATTAACTTTGATGATGAGCGTGACAAAATAACAAAACTATCTCGTAAGGATTTCGTAGCGTCTAATCTCACTGATTCTTTCGAAGATGATTTTTATGTCAATCCTTTGTTCAATAAAGCAGAACAAATTGGTGAGATTGACGGTTATTCCGTTTTCTTCAATCCCAGGGGTTTTTATTTTTACTGGAACAAAGAAACCGAATACCTGCTTGAAAGCTGGCTGACGTTTCCTGCTTATCCGTATGGCTGGTAAAGGAGCCAATAATGAAAGTGAGTTCAATAAAGACGGTTTATGATTTTATGCGTTACTGCCGTATGCCGCTCTGGTTTCAGCGTTCAATCAGGGATATGAAAGTCGGTGACACCTTCATTCTTGGAAAATACACGCAGCCTGTTTCTCACGACAGTGATTCGTTTTGTGTACCTCCGCGCTATTCAGCTTGTCTGGATGGTAGCGAGGCTTGCTTCGTTGCGGAGGCGTGGATAGAAAAAGAGCGCGGGGTATACTCTTTTTACGCTACATGGACATTCCCGACAAAACCAGAACGTGCGCATGTTATGACATTTGGGGAATTCAGAATCCACAAAGGCGGCATTATAGAGTTCGATAATAAAAACGTTGAACCTGACGATAAGAACCATACGGTAAGAAGTTTCGCGCTTGTATCTCGTTATCTCGCGCATATGCTCAACTGCATGTCTGATGAAGATAAAAAAGTCTATTTTAAGAATAACAGTTCTCCTTTATTCAATGGTGTATGGCTGGATAGTGATTGCAATGAAAGGAGACAGCGTGCCGTAGAAGTTGATGGGAAAATTAAACGAGTATGGATTAATTACAAAGATTATATGCCAACGCATCAACTTTCCGCAATTGTTGAAGCTGCCTTTGCTACTGGCGCACTTCAGCTGGAGGATTAAAAATGGAACATGATAAGAAAACAGCACAAGACGCCCTGAAAAAATCGCAAGGGCATGTTCTGGTTCATGGGAGGACGGGGACAGGAAAAAGTAAACTACTCGAAGAAGCAACTATCCCCGATTCGCGTTACTTTGACTTTTCAAAAATGTGCGGTGCAACATGTTATCCAGACTTGCATTTCCTTTGCCGTACTAATGAAGATATTTACTTGGATCATATTCTGGATGCGAAGGAATCCACTGTCATTCTCGATAGTGTAGAATTTCCACAGAACATAAATGATTCATTTCTGTATGATTTTTTAAAAATCATGAGCGCCAGAGGGAAGCGAGTTATTGCTGTTGCATTTACTTCTAACACTCTGGAAAACTTTAAGCCAGTGTTTGAGTATGAAATAGAAACCCGGCGATTAGAAGATGGTTCTTTCACCTGCACAACAACGAGTAAAACAGGCAGCGTGGAGTCATTATTGAAAAACCGATATGTCTGGGAGGATGATGACAATGAAGATACTTTTTCATTAGCAAGGGATGTCAGTGACCAGCTATCAATAATAGTTAACGCCTTTGACAAAGATAATGCACAAGAAATTATTGTTGCGGCAGCGGGCGAAATTCAGTCCTTAGTACAAAAAGATTGTATTGACAGGAGCCATTAATATGAGACTTTTTATTGCTGAAAAACCATCATTAGCAAAAGCGATTTTCGAAGGATTAGGTGGCAACCCTAATACGGAGAAGAAAAACGGTTATTTTGAACACGGCGCTGATGCTGTTACCTGGTGTTATGGTCATATGCTTGAGCTTTATGACCCGCAGGATTATGACGAAAAATATGCTAACTGGCGATTCAGCGATTTACCGATTAAAGCCGTTTATCCACCCACGTACAAACTAAAACCTGAATCTGAAGCACAGACCCGCATTATTCTGTCGCTGATAGAAAAAGTCGATAGCATTGTTCATGCTGGCGACCCCGACGATGAAGGGTGTTTACTGGTTGATGAGATTTTAGGTTATGCCGGAAACAAGAAGCCCGTCCAGCGGCTGCTGGTTGCCGATCTCAACCTTGCGCCAGTGCAAAAATCGCTGGCAAACATGCAGCCTAACGAAAAATTTCGCGGCATGACAGATAGCGCTTTGGCACGTTCTCTGTGCGATCAGGACTTTGGTTATAATATGACGCGAGGCTGTACGCTCAAAGGCCGTGAGAAGGGATATGACGGTGTTCTGAACGTTGGTCGTGTACAGAGTGCGGTTCTCGGACTGGTGAACATGCGCACGCTGGCAAACCAGAATCACACTGAAAGCTTTTACTACGATGTTTTCGCCAGTCTGAAGATGAACGGGAATCATATTAAGGCGAAATATCAGACAACGGACGGCGATCAGATCGACGATAAAAAACGCCTGATTTCAGAAGCACAGGCCGCGCATATTGCCGAACGGGTAGCGGGTAAGGACGCTTTCGTGACGATCGCGACAACTAAACCGGAAAATACCAAACCGCCGCTGCCCTTGAACTTGTCCACGCTTCAGCAACTTTGTGCAAAACGATACGGTTATACGGCTAAGGAAACGCTGGATGTGATGCAGGGGCTGTATGAAACACACAAGCTGCTGACCTATCCCCGCTCTGACAACCGCTATCTTTCAGATGAGCATTTTTATCAGGCCGGGGATATTGCAGTCGCTATCGCGGCCACAATGCCGGAACTGGCGTCGGCAACCGCAGATATGGAGAAGGAACAAAAGCATAAAGCCTTTAACGCCAGTAAGATCGAGGCACACCATGCCATTATTCCGACGACGAAAAGCGGAGCCGGTATTCAGCTCAGTGAGAAAGAGCGGAACGTCTATAACCTGGTGGCCGTCTATTTCATTGGTCTGTTTTACCCGGATGCCATCCGTGACAAAACAAAAATTCACTTCGATATTAAAGGTGATACCTTCACGGCCACACAAAGCGTTCTGATACAAAAGGGCTGGGAAGCGCTGGGTAAAGACAATGATGAAGAGGACGATGCCGAAGATGCCGGAACGGGCGGTTTTGATTTATCGACTCTGAAATTTAATGACAGCGGCCTGTGTGAGTCGGCTGACGTGGACAAGAAAAAGACAACTCCACCCCGCTATTTTACGGAGTCAACGTTACTGGCCGCGATGACCAGTGCGGCAAAATTTATCGATGATCCGGCTCTGAGAAAAGCGCTTGAAGCCAAAGACGAGGGGAGCAGTGACCGGGGCAGTATCGGCACAGAAGCTACCCGTGCGGGTATCCTTGAAAAACTGGCTGCCAATACCGGGCTTATCTCGATAGAGAAAGAAAAGGGCTACTCTGAGTTGGTATGGAAAACAACAAAACAGGGGCAGGAGTTCTGCGCTGCTCTTCCGCCTGAAGTGATTAAACCCAACATATCGGCAATATGGGCTGAAAAACAGGCGCAAATCAAATCCGGCGAACTGACCGTTGAGGATTTTATCAGAGACAACGACGATTATATTCGCGGTTTAATCGACGATCTGGATAAAAACGGGATTAACATTTCGTCTAATGCCACGCCCTGCCCTGTCTGTAGCAAAGGTTTTCTGCGCAAACGTAAGGGGCAGAATGGCTTTTTCTGGGGGTGCTCATGTTATCCTGAGTGTAAAACATCATTCCCGGATAAAGATGGAGAACCTGTTACAGAGAAACAGGCTTCTGAGGGGGCAAGCGCCCGTCTTGGTGTCCCCTGCCCTTCCTGTAACAAAGAGATTTTAATCAGGCCAAAAGGCTTTTTCTGTACGGGGTGTGAGTTTAAAATCTGGTCTGAGTTTTCCGGCAAGAAACTGACACAAAATCAGGTTGAAACGGTGATAAAAAAAGGTAAAACCAGCGAGATTAAAGGGTTTACCAGCAAAGCCGGGAAAAAATTTGACGCTGTAGTTACCTTGCAGGATAAATCTACAGGCAAACTTGGTTTTGAGTTCAGGAAAAAATAATGGTGAAAACCAGACAAGACTGGCTTTTCCAGTTAAGAAAGTGCCAACACCGGGAAACCTTAGAGAAAGTTATAGAAAAAAATGAACGCAGCCTTACCGCTGGAGAGCTGGTAACATTTTATTCTGCTGCTGATCACCGATTGGCTGAGATAATCATGAATAAACTGTTTGATAAAATCCCCGCATCAGTCTGGCAACACGTCAGATAACCCATAAAGAGAGGAACTATGAGCGATAATGAAACGTTTGATGCAGCCCGAAGACTTCTGACGAATATTCGTTCTGTCCGTGTCTTTGCGCGTGAAACGAGCTTTGAGCAACTGCTGGAAATGCAGGAAAAGTTGAACGCTGTTATCGAAGAGCGGCGAGAAGATGCTGAACGTGAAGCCGCAGAACGTCAGGAACGTGAGAAAAAACGTCAGGAATTGCTTCAGCTCATCGCTGGGGAAGGTTTTTCTCCTGAAGAGTTGCTTGGTCTGACCGACGATGCGCCAAATGCACGTAAGAGTAAATTGCCGAAAGCACCGCCAAAGTATCAGTTTGAAGAAAATGGCGAAGTTAAATTCTGGTCTGGCCGTGGACGTTCGCCAAAACCGATTGATGAAGCGTTAAAGGCTGGCCGTTCTCTGGACGATTTTCTTATCAAGAAAGAGCCGTCTGGTTCTGCTGACGATAAACAGTAACTTTATAAGCCCTCCAGGTTGTGCGGAGGGTTTTAAGGAGATTAAAACGTGAGTGACTTATCACCCTACAAACAAATCATCCCGGCAACAGACTGGTATTTCAGGCATGATAATGTCCCCGGTGAGCATGGCGAATCGACCGTATACCAGCTTGCTGCATGGGCGCTAAAAGAAAATGGGGATATTGTCGGACTGGTGACTGTTCGCGATATCGATACAGGGCATCCTAAGCTGGTAACGCCGCCTCCAGTTCCCGGAGATTACTTGCATAAAGAACAGCTCACCGATGATGAAAAAACGTGGGCGAAAAAGCGTTGAGTCGTTTCCCCCCTCAAGCCTCTGTACCGGAGGCTTCCTTAATCCTGCCAGCAAAGATACCTTCTGCAGCTGATGCGGCCGCGCAATAATGCCAGCATAATTCCTTTCTCGATGCCAGTCGGCGACCCAAAATGCCAGCAAAAATGATTGCATTCGGTTTCGGGCTACTATATTTTATCTGTATCGTACAATACAGATAAGGGTGAGCATATGGATCATGTCGGAATAGCAAAGGTATGGCGTCAGCGGAATCAGGAACATGCTGATTCCGGTGTTGTGCTTATATGGGATGGCGAGGCGTATGGCTGGAAAAACGTTCTCCGCGATCCACAGCATGAACGCCCAGGAGCAATTGCCGTCGATGCCGAAGGTAATATGTTTATTGCCGAGGGCGGGAATGACTATGACGGCGCTAAATGCTGGGTAGTCTTTCAGGAGTCCTGATAATGACCAGAGCCACAGAACGCGCTTACAACGAGCTACAGCAGGCGTTTGATTTCTACAATCAGAGGCTGTTTAACGGCGAACTTCCCGACTGCCTGATCACCTTCCAGCGCGGTAAAAACACGATGGGCTATTTCAGCTTCAGACGTTTTGTTGCTGCTGATGGCAGCGGCAAAATGATTGATGAGATTGCCCTGAATCCTGAGTATTTTCCGGCATATCCGCTTATTGAAGTTATGCAGACTCTGGTTCATGAACAGTGTCATATGTGGCAATTTCACTTTGGTAACCCTTCCCGCAAGACGTACCACAATGCGCAGTGGGCGGCCAAAATGGAAAGCATCGGACTAATGCCCTCTTCCACCGGGAGACCTGGTGGCGCGAAAGTCGGCCAGAAAATTAACGACTATCCGATCCCCGGCGGTCGCTTCCAGCTTGTCACACTGGAACTGTTTCAGGGGCAATTTGCGTTGAGCTGGTTTGACCGCTTCCCCGTTCAGGTTGAACAACAGAAAGACATGACCGCCGTTATCGAACAATGGCGGGAAACGCTGGCTCAGGCGCATCAGAATGCAGGCTCCGGCATTGATATTGAAGCGGTGCTGTCAATGGCTCTGTTACCGTCAGTGACGCCACAGAACGGGAACGCAGATTCAGAAGTTATAGCCGGGAGCAATACGTCCTTTGTTGCGGCGTTTGAGGACAAGCCTAAACGGAACAAGGCAAAATATCAGTGTCCGGGGTGCGGTGCTGCTGTGTGGGGTAAGGCCGGGCTGAATATCCATTGCGGAGATTGTGAACAAGCTTTCAGAGAAAGCTAAGTGCCAGCAAAATTCTACGACCGCAGCAGTTGGCCATCGATTTTTTGCCAGCAAATCTTTCTTCCGGATTCGTGCCGGCGTGATAAAAATGACAGCAAAAGAGGTTTTCTATGGGGCATTACACCATCAGAACAAATGACGATGAAGATCAGGTTATCAGAAAGGCGCAGGAGGTTACCGGAATGGCGTCAGCCAGTAAAGCCTTTATGACGGCCATCCTTGAGCTTCAGCGTAACAGAGACGAGATAACGCAGCTCAGGCGCTCACTAGCGCAAGAAAAAGCGCGGAGTCAGGAGCTAGTATCATCGGTGAATCAATTCCGTTCCAGCCTGAATACTATGTTCGAGCTGGCCGACAACGGCAAAAGTTAATATCATCAGTTTTGTCAGGGCGTAGTTGGGGGCTTTCTTTCACGGGGGATGGCGACGCTTCAGTTTAAAAAATCGGGATTAACCTCCCTTCACTCGAACTCAGATTTCACGTAGCGCACGCTGTTTCAGACGCAAAAAAGCCCGACTGGTGAGATCGGGCTTTTTTGTTTTCCGGTTCGGAGTTGGTGCTCTGGCCGGGGAAGTCACTCTACATCTAACACCCATAATATTATGGCACTTGACACAGGCTGTCCAGTGGCAGTTGACACAAGTTGTCAACTGACTGAATTACAGCATGAGTTTCGCCAGCAGATCGGTATAATTGCGGGGTTAGCTCTGTAAGTGGCCTCCCTGCCCTTCCCCGTTCCGGCGGGTATGAATAGTTTCAAAAGTCCTGGCTGAACAAACAGGTGGTGCTGTGTTTGGTGCTCTGGCAGGAGGAAGTCACTCTACATCTAACAATGCGAGAGAACCGTTGTGACAGGCAGTGTATGAGTAAGCAACGGTGATTTCCTCCAGCTTATCTGGAGAACCGGATGATTAATCTGTTAATCATCGTTCTTAGAGCGGTAGCGGCGCTGGCAAACGCGCTGATTGCTATTCTGGAACTGATCCGCCAGTTCATCGATTGATGAATACGGAAACGTAACTAAGGCTGGGGGCTAACCACCTCCGGCCTTTAATAAAAACATCGTTTAGTTACAACATTCATCTGATGCGCATAACCCCCCCCACCTAACCTTTTAGGGGTCAGTTTGGAGATCGGAAATTTTTGTACGTTAAGCGCATTATTTAACCAATCTTGGTTCGTAAGGGGTTGATTTTGCGTCAGTGGCTATCGCTTTTAAGTTGTCGCTCTTGCAGTATCGCATTTAGGTTATCCGATTAAGGTCAAACCTCTGAAAATGCCGTATAGCGCGGGAGTACACCCTATTGCTATAGGTAAGTCTGTTCAAAAAACAGGCTTACCGTACAATAATTCTCTATATCCAAACTGACCCCAAGTACCGGAACAACGTGATTGAATGCTATCATGGCAAACTGAAACGGATAATCGACACCACGCTGGGATTTAAATCCATGAAGACGGCTTACGCCACCATCAAAGGTATTGAGGTGATGCGTGCACTACGCAAAGACCAGGCCTCAGCATTTTATTATGGTGATCCCCTGGGCGAAATGCGCCTGGTAAGCAGAGTTTTTGAAATGTAAGGCCTTTGAATAAGACAAAAGGCTGCCTCATCGCTAACTTTGCAACAGTGCCGGTTTTCAGGCCCCCCGTTCTGTCAGACTGGCTTTTCAAGCCGCTGAGTGAACGATCTGCCGATAGCCTGAAGCGAAAGCGGGTGGCGTTTAGCCTGGAGCACGGGAGCAGTACGCATTTTGGTTGCGACAGCCAATGGCGGTAGCGTGCCTGAAAAAGGCCGTTCCACCCAGACGGTCGATTGATTGATAGTAAAATAAAGCAATTATTTATTTAAGGATTTCATTATGTTACTTCCTGTAATTATGGCTGGCGGTACCGGCAGTCGTCTCTGGCCGATGTCTCGCGAGCTTTATCCGAAACAGTTCCTCCGCCTGTTCGGGCAGAACTCCATGCTGCAGGAAACCATCACCCGACTCTCGGGCCTTGAAATCCATGAACCGATGGTCATCTGTAACGAAGAGCACCGCTTCCTGGTGGCCGAACAGCTGCGCCAGCTCAACAAGCTGTCGAACAACATTATTCTTGAGCCGGTTGGGCGCAACACCGCCCCGGCCATTGCTCTCGCGGCCCTCCAGGCTACCCGCCACGGCGACGACCCGCTGATGCTGGTCCTCGCCGCCGACCATATCATCAATAACCAGCCGGTCTTCCACGACGCCATCCGCGTCGCCGAGCAGTATGCCGATGAAGGCCATCTGGTCACCTTCGGTATCGTGCCGAACGCCCCGGAAACCGGCTACGGCTACATCCAGCGTGGCGTGGCCCTCACCGACAGCGCCCACACCCCGTACCAGGTGGCCCGTTTCGTGGAGAAGCCGGACCGCGAGCGCGCCGAGGCCTACCTCGCCTCCGGGGAGTACTACTGGAACAGCGGCATGTTTATGTTCCGCGCCAAAAAATACCTCTCCGAGCTGGCCAAATTCCGCCCGGATATCCTCGAAGCCTGCCAGGCCGCGGTCAATGCCGCCGACAACGGCAGCGACTTCATCAGCATTCCGCATGACATTTTCTGCGAGTGCCCGGACGAGTCCGTGGACTACGCGGTGATGGAGAAAACCGCCGACGCGGTGGTGGTCGGTCTCGATGCCGACTGGAGCGACGTCGGCTCCTGGTCCGCCCTGTGGGAGGTCAGCCCGAAAGATGAGCAGGGTAACGTCCTCAGCGGCGACGCGTGGGTGCACAACAGCGAAAACTGCTATATCAACAGCGACGAGAAGCTGGTGGCGGCCATCGGCGTGGAGAACCTGGTGATTGTCAGCACCAAGGACGCCGTGCTGGTGATGAATCGCGAGCGTTCCCAGGACGTGAAGAAGGCGGTCGAGTTCCTCAAGCAGAACCAGCGCAGCGAGTACAAGCGCCATCGCGAGATTTACCGTCCCTGGGGCCGTTGCGACGTGGTGGTCCAGACCCCGCGCTTCAACGTCAACCGCATCACCGTGAAACCGGGCGGCGCCTTCTCGATGCAGATGCACCACCACCGTGCCGAGCACTGGGTCATTCTCGCCGGCACCGGCCAGGTGACGGTCAACGGCAAGCAGTTCCTGCTGACCGAGAACCAGTCCACCTTTATTCCGATTGGCGCCGAGCACAGCCTGGAAAACCCGGGCCGCATTCCGCTGGAAGTGCTGGAGATCCAGTCGGGGTCGTACCTCGGCGAGGACGACATTATTCGTATTAAAGACCAGTATGGTCGTTGCTAATTTTTCGGGACAAAACGCAGAATGACACAGTTAACATGCTTTAAGGCTTATGACATCCGTGGTGAACTGGGCGAGGAGCTGAACGAGGACATCGCCTACCGTATCGGCCGCGCCTATGGCGAATTTCTGAAACCCGGGAAGATAGTGGTGGGGGGCGATGTGCGCCTCACCAGCGAGTCGCTGAAGCTGGCGCTGGCCCGCGGGCTGATGGACGCCGGCACCGACGTGCTGGATATCGGCCTGAGCGGCACGGAAGAGATTTACTTCGCCACTTTCCACCTCGGGGTGGACGGCGGCATCGAGGTGACGGCGAGCCATAACCCGATGAACTACAACGGCATGAAGCTGGTGCGCGAGAACGCGAAGCCCATTAGCGGCGACACCGGCCTGCGGGATATCCAGCGCCTGGCGGAGGAGAACCAGTTCCCGCCGGTGGACCCGGCGCGTCGCGGGACCCTGCGCCAGATATCGGTGCTGAAGGAGTACGTCGACCACCTGATGGGGTACGTGGACCTGGCGAACTTCACCCGTCCGCTGAAGCTGGTGGTGAACTCCGGCAACGGGGCGGCGGGGCACGTGATTGATGAAGTGGAGAAACGCTTCGCGGCGGCCGGGGCGCCGGTGACCTTTATCAAGGTGCATCACCAGCCGGACGGCCATTTCCCGAACGGTATCCCGAACCCGCTGCTGCCGGAGTGCCGCCAGGACACCGCCGACGCGGTGCGTGCGCATCAGGCGGACATGGGTATCGCCTTTGACGGCGACTTCGACCGCTGCTTCCTGTTCGATGACGAGGCGTCGTTTATCGAGGGGTACTACATTGTCGGCCTGCTGGCGGAGGCGTTCCTGCAGAAACAGCCGGGGGCGAAAATCATTCACGACCCGCGTCTGACATGGAACACGGTGGACATCGTGACCCGCAGCGGCGGCCAGCCGGTGATGTCGAAGACGGGGCATGCGTTCATCAAGGAGCGGATGCGCCAGGAAGACGCCATCTACGGCGGGGAGATGAGCGCGCACCATTACTTCCGCGACTTCGCCTACTGCGACAGCGGGATGATCCCGTGGCTGCTGGTGGCGGAGCTGCTGTGCCTGAAGAACAGTTCGCTGAAATCGCTGGTGGCGGACCGCCAGGTGGCGTTCCCGGCGTCGGGAGAGATCAACCGCAAGCTGGGAAATGCGGCGGAGGCGATAGCGCGCATCCGGGCGCAGTATGAGCCCGCGGCCGCACACATCGACACAACGGACGGTATCAGTATTGAATACCCTGAGTGGCGCTTTAACCTGCGCACGTCCAACACGGAGCCGGTGGTGCGTCTGAACGTTGAGTCCAGAGCGGATACTGCGTTAATGAATGAGAAAACCGCCGAGCTGCTCAACCTGTTAAAAGAGGAATCGCTTTGAGTCCTATGTTTTCAGCGATCTATCGCTACCGTGGCTTTATTATTGACAGCGTCAAACGGGACTTTCAGTCACGTTACCAGACTAGCTTCTTAGGCGCGGCATGGCTGATCTTACAGCCGATCGCCATGATTTCCGTATATACATTAATCTTTTCTGAGTTAATGCGTGCCCGCCTGGCGGGCATGGACGGCCCTTTTGCCTACAGTATCTACCTCTGTTCCGGGGTGTTAACCTGGGGGCTGTTTACGGAAACGCTCAATAGTCTGGTCAACGTTTTTCTGACCAACGCCAACATTCTTAAAAAGCTTAGCTTTCCGCGGATCTGTTTACCAATCATCGTCACTGCTTCGGCGTTCATTAACTTCCTGATCATTTTTGGTCTGTTCGTGCTGTTTCTGATCGTTACGGGCAATTTCCCGGGCATGATTTTCTTTGAAATCATTCCGGTGCTGATCGTTCAGATGCTGTTCACCCTCGGCCTCGGGATCATCCTCGGGGTGCTGAACGTTTTTGTCCGCGACGTCGGGCAGTTCGTGAATATCCTGCTGCAGTTTTGGTTCTGGTTTACGCCCATTGTCTACGTGTCCAAAACGCTGCCGGAGTGGGTCTCTGGTCTGCTGGCGTATAACCCGATGGCGACCATTATCGGTTCATACCAGAACGTGATGCTCTATCACCAGAGCCCTAACTGGCTGGCGCTGTTTCCGGTCACGGTGCTGTCCGTCATTCTGTTTTTATTTGCCTGGCGTTTATTTAAAAAACATGCCGCTGATATTGTGGACGAGATTTAATCATGAGTATCAAAGTTCAGCACGTCGGCAAGGCGTATAAATATTATCCATCAAAATGGAACCGGGTCATTGAGAAACTTCTGCCGGGCGATAAGCCGCGGCACAGCAAGAAATGGGTATTGAAAGATATCAATTTCAGTATTGAACCCGGTGAAGCGGTCGGCATTGTTGGGGTGAACGGCGCAGGTAAAAGTACGTTACTGAAGCTGCTGACTGGCACCACTCAGCCGACCAAAGGCAGCATTGAGATCCAGGGGCGTGTCGCTGCGCTGCTGGAGCTGGGCATGGGATTCCATCCTGACTTTACCGGTCGGCAGAACGTGTATATGTCCGGGCTGATGATGGGCCTGAGCCGGGAAGAGATTGAGCGCTTAATGCCGGAGATCGAAGCCTTTGCGGATATCGGTGACTACATTGAAGAGCCCGTACGCATCTACTCCAGCGGGATGCAAATGCGCCTGGCGTTTGCCGTGGCCACGGCTTCCCGCCCGGATATTCTGATCGTCGATGAGGCGCTCTCAGTCGGTGACTCCCGTTTTCAGGCGAAGTGCTACGCTCGAATTGCGGATTTTAAAAAGCAGGGCACCACGCTGCTGCTGGTCTCCCATAGCGCCGGTGATATAGTCAAACACTGCGACCGCGCCATTTTCCTCAAAAATGGTGATATCTGCATGGACGGCACCGCCCGCGATGTGACTAACCGTTATCTGGATGAACTGTTTGGCAAAACCGACAAAAACAGCACGCCCAAAAGCGAAACGGCAACCTTGTCAGCCAGCGGCGAAAGCCAGATGTCGCTCGATGAGATTGAGGATGTGTACCATACGCGGCCAGGCTATCGTCCGGAAGAATATCGTTGGGGGCAGGGAGGGGCGAAAATCATTGATTATCACATCCAAAGCGCCGGTATAGATTTTCCTCCATCGCTGACGGGCAATCAGTATACCGATTTCCTGATGAAAGTCGTGTTTGATTATGACTTTGATTGCGTGGTGCCGGGCATTCTGATTAAGACTCTCGATGGTCTATTCCTCTACGGAACTAACTCCTTCCTCGCTTCTGAAGGGCGGGAGAATATCTCGGTTTCCCGTGGCGATGTTCGGGTCTTTAAATTTAGCCTTCCGGTGGATTTAAACAGTGGCGATTACTTGCTGTCGTTTGGTATCTCTGCTGGCAACCCGCAGACGGATATGACGCCGCTGGACAGACGTTACGACTCCATTATTTTACATGTGGCCAAGAGCATGGATTTCTGGGGTATCATCGATCTTAAGTCGTCCTTTACTAGCTACCAATGACGTTGAGAAAAACAATTCCATGACTAAAAACTTAAAAACGCTGGTTAGCGAATTACCTGAGATTTATCAAACAATTTTTGGCCATCCCGAGTGGGATGGCGACGCTGCTCGCGATTGTAATCAACGTCTCGATTTAATTACCGAACAGTACGACAACTTATCCCGTGTGCTGGGCCGCCAGCTTAAAGTTCTCGATCTAGGCTGCGCTCAGGGTTTTTTCAGCCTGAGTCTGGCAAGCAAAGGCGCGACTATCGTCGGTATTGATTTCCAGCAGGAAAATATTAACGTGTGCCGAGCGCTGGCTGAAGAAAACCCCGGCTTTGCCGCTGATTTCCGGGTAGGCAGAATTGAAGAGGTGATCGATGCGCTGGAGGAGGGCGAGTTTGATCTGGCCATTGGCTTAAGCGTGTTTCACCATATTGTTCATCTTCATGGTATCGATGAAGTAAAACGTCTGCTCTCGCGCTTGGCCGATGTCACCCAGGCGGTGATCCTCGAGCTGGCGGTAAAAGAAGAGCCGCTCTACTGGGGCGTTTCTCAGCCGGACGATCCGCGTGAACTGATTGAGCAGTGCGCGTTTTATAGACTAATTGGTGAGTTTGATACTCATTTATCACAAGTGCCGCGTCCGATGTACCTGGTCAGCAACCATCGGGTGCTGCTCAACGATTTTAATCAGCCGTTTCAGCACTGGCAAAATCAGCCCTATGCCGGGGCCGGCCTGGCGCATAAGCGCAGCCGTCGCTACTTCTTTGGCGAAGATTATGTGTGTAAATTTTTCTATTACGACATGCCCCACAACACCCTGATGGCGGAAGAGAGTCAGCGTAATAAAAACGAACTGCATAATGAAATGTGTTTTCTGGCACAACCCCCTACGGGCTTTGACACGCCGGCATTACTAGCCCACGGCGAAAATGCCCAGTCTGGTTGGCTGGTGATGGAAAAACTCCCGGGTAGCTTGCTGAGCGATATGCTGGTGGCCGGGGAAGAGATCGATCGTGAAAAAATCATTGGCACCTTGCTCCGTTCCTTAGCGGTGCTGGAGAAGCAAGGGTTATGGCATGACGATGTGCGCCCGTGGAACGTGATGGTCGATGCACGGCAGCATGCCCGCTTAATCGACTTTGGTTCTATCGTCACCACGCCACAGGACTGCAGCTGGCCGGCAAACCTTGTCCAGTCGTTCTTCGTGTTTGTGAATGAACTGTTTGCTGAAAACAAAAACTGGACTGGTTTCTGGCGCTCGGCGCCCGTGCATCCTTTCAACCTGCCTCAGCCGTGGTCAAACTGGCTGTATGCGGTCTGGCAGGAGCCGGTTGGCAGCTGGAACTTTGCCCTTCTGTTGGCGCTGTTCGACAAAAAAGAGAAACTGC
This sequence comes from Citrobacter sp. W9, assembly GCF_026719375.1. NCBI lineage: Bacteria > Pseudomonadati > Pseudomonadota > Gammaproteobacteria > Enterobacterales > Enterobacteriaceae > Citrobacter > Citrobacter sp. W9. Next base: position 42,191 of record NZ_JAPPTE010000028.1, read on the forward strand.
CGTCGGCTGAACAGCAGCGAGGGGCGACGGAGCAGTGGATTATCGCTCAGGAGACGGTGCTGCTGGAGCTCCAGTCTCGAGTGCGTAATGAAAGTGCCAGCTCGGAGGCTATGCGTGGAGAAATCCATGCTCTTGAGCAGCAGATCGTTCAGCTGCAGGCTGAACAGCAGCGAGGGGCGACGGAGCAGTGGATTATCGCTCAGGAGACGGTGCTGCTGGAGCTCCAGTCTCGAGTGCGTAATGAAAGTGCCAGCTCGGAGGCTATGCGTGGAGAAATCCATGCTCTTGAGCAGCAGATCGTTCAGCTGCAGGCTGAACAGCAGCGAGGGGCGACGGAGCAGTGGATTATCGCTCAGGAGACGGTGCTGCTGGAGCTCCAGTCTCGAGTGCGTAATGAAAGTGCCAGCTCGGAGGCTATGCGTGGAGAAATCCATGCTCTTGAGCAGCAGATCGTTCAGCTGCAGGCTGAACAGGATGCGTTAGTGGAAAAGGCTGTGCTGCCAGTGTCCATCAGCCATGAGCTGAGCTGGCTGACTGAGAATATGGAGCAGCTGACCGCGCTGCTGGGGTCGGCAAAAGCGCAATCACAGGCTGAAATTGAGCCCGAGCTGCCTCTGGAAACCGCTGAGCTACTCCAGCGACTGGAAACCGCTAACCGGGAGATTCACCATTTAAATAACGAAAACCAGCAGCTTCGCCAGGAAATTGAAAAAATCCATCGCAGCCGCTCCTGGAGAATGACCAAGGGTTATCGTTATCTGGGATTGCAGATCCATTTGCTAAGACAGTACGGTTTCGTGCAGCGTTGTAAACATTTTATTAAGCGTGTCCTGCGGTTTGTTTTCTCGTTTATGAGAAAACATCCGAAGGTAAAACATACTGCGGTAAATGGGTTACATAAGCTAGGCCTATATCAGTCGGCCTACCGTTTGTATCGTCGTATGAATCCGCAGCCGTACAGCCAGTATCAGGCTGATGCGCAAATTTTATCGCAGACTGAGCTGCAAGTGATGCATCCGGAGCTTTTACCTCCCGTGGTTTATGAAATTTATCTCAAACTAACGAAAAATAAATAAGGAGATTAGCTTGCACATTTTGATTGATGTCCAGGGTTACCAGTCGGAAAGTAAATTCCGCGGTATCGGTCGCAGTACCCTGGCCATGAGCCGCGCAATTATTGAAAATGCTGGTGAGCATCGCGTCAGTATTCTGATCAATGGTATGTACTCCATTGAGAATATTAATGATGTCAAAATGGCCTATCGGGACCTGCTTACGGATGAGGATATGTTCATCTTCTCTGCCGTCGCGCCAACGGCCTACTGCAATATCGATAACCACGGCCGCAGCAAAGCCGCCCAGGCGGCCCGCGATATCGCTATCGCCAATATCGCGCCTGATATTGTCTATGTTATTAGCTTCTTCGAAGGTCATGGAGATAGTTATACCGTGTCTATCCCAGCGGACGACGTGCCGTGGAAGACGGTATGCGTGTGCCACGATCTGATCCCGCTGTTAAATAAAGAGCGTTATCTCGGCGACCCGAATTTCCGCGAGTTTTATATGAACAAGCTGGCGGAGTTTGAGCGGGCGGACGCGATTTTCGCTATTTCGCAATCGGCGGCCCAGGAAGTGATCGAATATACCGACATCCCCAGCGATCGAGTGCTGAACATCTCCTCGGCGGTGGGAGAAGACTTTGCGGTGATTGATTATTCCGCTGAGCATATTCAGTCTTTAAAAGACAAATACAGACTGCCGGATGAATTTATCCTAACGCTGGCGATGATTGAGCCACGGAAAAACATCGAAGCGCTTATTCATGCTTACAGCATGCTGCCTGCTGAATTGCAGCAGCGCTATCCGATGGTGCTGGCGTATAAGGTGCATCCGGAGGATTTGGAGCGTATTCTGCGTCTAGCGGAAAGCTATGGCCTATCCCGCAGCCAGCTTATCTTTACTGGCTTCCTGACCGACGACGATCTAATTGCGCTGTACAACCTATGCAAACTGTTTGTGTTCCCGTCGCTGCATGAAGGTTTCGGCCTGCCGCCGCTGGAAGCGATGCGCTGCGGGGCTGCGACCCTGGGTTCAAATATTACCAGCTTGCCGGAAGTCATTGGCTGGGAAGATGCCATGTTCAATCCGCATGACGTGCAGGATATTCGCCGGGTCATGGAGAAGGCGCTGACCGATGAGGCGTTTTACCGTGAGCTGAAGGCGCATGCTCTCACTCAGTCGGCCAAATTCTCCTGGGCCAACACCGCCCATCTGGCGATCGATGGTTTCACCCGCCTGCTTCAGTCGTCCAAAGAGGTGGATGCCGGGCAGACGGAAGGCGTGACTACCTCGCGCATCCAGACGATGCAGAAAATTGATGCGCTGAGCGAAGTCGACCGTCTAGGTCTGGCGTGGGCTGTTGCGCGCAATGGTTATAAACAGCATACCCGCAAGCTGTTGGTGGACATTTCGGTTCTGGCTAAGCATGACGCTAAGACCGGGATCCAGCGCGTTTCGCGCAGTATTCTTAGCGAATTACTGAAATCCGGAGTACCAGGTTACGAGGTTTCCGCTGTCTACTACACCCCTGGCGAGTGTTATCGCTACGCGAACCAATATCTGTCCAGTAATTTCCCTGGTGAATATGGTGCCGACGAGCCGGTCCTGTTCAGCAAAGACGATATTCTGATCGCCACCGACCTGACCGCGCATCTCTTCCCGGAGGTGGTGACACAAATTGATTGCATGCGCGCCGCAGGCGCATTCGCCTGCTTTGTGGTGCATGATATTCTGCCATTACGCCGCCCGGAGTGGAGTATCGAAGGTATTCAGCGTGAATTCCCGATCTGGCTGTCTTGCCTCGCAGAGCATGCCGACCGACTGATCTGCGTCTCAGCCAGCGTCGCCGAGGATGTGAAAGCGTGGATTGCGGAAAACAGCCATTGGGTGAAACCGAATCCGCTGCTGACTGTCAGCAACTTCCATCTGGGGGCCGACCTTGATGCCAGCGTACCGTCCACCGGCATGCCGGATAATGCACAGGCGCTTTTAGCCACGATGGCCGCGGCGCCATCATTTATCATGGTCGGTACCATGGAGCCGCGCAAAGGTCATGTCCAGACGCTGGCCGCCTTTGAGGAACTATGGTGCGAGGGCAAAAACTACAACTTGTTTATTGTCGGTAAACAGGGCTGGAACGTTGACAGTTTGTGCGAAAAATTACGCCATCATCCCCAGCTGAACAAAAAGCTGTTTTGGCTGCAAAATATCAGCGACGAGTTTTTGGTCGAGCTATATGCGCGTTCACGTGCGCTGATCTTTGCCTCGCAGGGGGAGGGCTTTGGCCTGCCATTGATTGAAGCAGCGCAGAAAAAGCTACCGGTGATTATCCGCGATATCCCGGTGTTTAAAGAGATTGCTCAGGAACATGCGTGGTATTTCTCCGGGGAAGCGCCGGCCGACATAGCTAAGGCCGTCGAAGACTGGTTAGCCTTGTATGAGCAAAACGCTCATCCTCGTTCCGAAAATATCAACTGGTTAACTTGGAAGCAGAGTGCGGAACTTCTCCTGAAAAATCTGCCGATTATCGCGCCAGCCGCGAAGCAATAATCGCTATTAATAGGGCTACCCCGGTGGCCCTTGTGATGAGTTCGTTATGAAAATTATTTTTGCTACTGAGCCAATTAAATACCCATTAACGGGCATCGGTCGGTATTCCCTGGAGCTGGTTAAGCGGCTGGCGGTCGCCCGCGAAATTGAAGAATTAAAGCTATTTCACGGTGCGTCGTTTATCGAACAGATCCCTTTGGTGGAGAATAAAAGCGATACCAAAGCCAGCAATCATGGTCGTCTGTCGGCGTTTCTACGCCGACAGACGCTGTTGATTGAGGCTTATCGCTTGCTGCATCCGCGGCGCCAGGCGTGGGCATTGCGCGACTATAAGGATTATATCTACCATGGCCCCAATTTTTATCTGCCGCATAAACTGGAACGCGCCGTGACCACGTTTCATGACATATCCATTTTTACCTGCCCGGAATATCATCCAAAAGATCGGGTTCGCTATATGGAGAAGTCCCTGCATGAGAGTCTGGATTCGGCAAAGCTGATCCTGACCGTTTCTGATTTCTCGCGCAGTGAAATTATCCGCTTGTTCAACTATCCGGAGGAGCGGATCGTAACCACCAAGCTAGCCTGCAGCAGTGACTATATCCCACGCAGCCCGGCAGAGTGTCTGCCGGTACTGCAGAAATATCAGCTGGCGTGGCAGGCCTACGCGCTATATATCGGCACTATGGAGCCACGTAAAAATATCCGAGGCCTGCTGCATGCCTATCAGCTGCTACCGATGGAGATCCGCATGCGCTATCCGCTAATCCTTAGCGGCTATCGCGGCTGGGAAGACGATGTGCTGTGGCAGTTAGTCGAGCGCGGTACTCGGGAAGGCTGGATCCGTTACCTCGGATATGTTCCGGATGAAGACCTGCCGTATCTGTACGCAGCGGCCAGAGTCTTTGTTTATCCCTCCTTCTACGAGGGATTCGGTTTACCTATTCTTGAAGCGATGTCTTGCGGTGTGCCGGTAGTATGCTCCAATGTCACCTCTTTGCCTGAGGTTGTTGGCGATGCCGGCCTCGTTGCCGATCCTAATGATATAGACGCGATTAGCGCGCAAATTTTGCAGAGCCTGCAAGATGATAGCTGGCGGGAAATCGCCACCGCGCGCGGTCTTGCTCAGGCGAAACAGTTTTCGTGGGAGAACTGTGCGACCCAGACCATTAACGCCTATAAATTACTCTAAGGGTGTCAGTTGAGAGTTCTACACGTCTATAAGACTTACTATCCCGATACCTACGGCGGTATTGAGCAGGTCATTTATCAGCTAAGTCAGGGCTGCGCCCGCCGGGGAATCGCAGCCGATGTTTTCACTTTTAGCCCGGACAAAGATACAGGCCCTGTCGCTTACGAAGATCATCGGGTCATTTATAATAAACAGCTTTTTGAAATTGCCTCCACGCCGTTTTCGCTGAAAGCGTTAAAGCGTTTTAAGCTGATTAAAGATGACTACGATATCATCAACTACCATTTTCCGTTTCCCTTTATGGATATGCTGCATCTTTCGGCGCGGCCTGACGCCAGGACTGTGGTGACCTATCACTCTGATATAGTGAAACAAAAACGGTTAATGAAGCTGTACCAGCCGCTGCAGGAGCGATTTCTCAGCGGCGTAGATTGCATTGTTGCCTCGTCGCCCAATTACGTGGCTTCCAGCCAGACCCTGAAAAAATATCTGGATAAAACGGTGGTGATCCCTTTTGGTCTGGAGCAGCATGACGTGCAGCACGATCCGCAGCGGGTGGCGCACTGGCGGGAAACCGTCGGCGATAACTTCTTCCTCTTCGTCGGCGCTTTCCGCTACTACAAAGGGCTGCACATTCTGCTGGATGCCGCCGAGCGTAGCCGGCTGCCGGTGGTGATCGTCGGGGGCGGGCCGCTGGAGGCGGAAGTACGGCGTGAGGCGCAGCAGCGCGGACTGAGCAATGTGGTGTTTACCGGCATGCTCAACGACGAAGATAAATACATTCTCTTCCAGCTCTGCCGGGGCGTGGTCTTCCCCTCGCATCTGCGCTCAGAGGCGTTTGGCATTACGTTACTGGAAGGCGCGCGCTTCGCCAGGCCATTGATCTCCTGCGAGATCGGCACCGGGACCTCGTTCATTAACCAGGACAAAGTGAATGGCTGCGTGATCCCGCCAAATGACAGCCAGGCGCTGGTGGAGGCGATGAATGAGCTGTGGCATAACGATGAAACCGCCAGCCGCTATGGCGAAAACTCGCGTAGTCGCTTCGAAGAGATGTTTACCGCCGACCATATGATTGACGCGTACATTAATCTTTATACGTCGTTACTCCATGAGAAACCAGGCTCTTGAGGCGAAATCGTCGGGCACGCCACTGTTGATATAAATCCCCTTAAAACATCGAAGGCCAATGGAAGGTGCGAATAAGCGGGGAAATTCTTCTCGGCTGACTCAGTCATTTCATTTCTTCATGTTTGAGCCGATTTTTTCTCCCGTAAATGCCTTGAATCAGCCTATTTAGACCGTTTCTTCGCCATTTAAGGCGTTATCCCCAGTTTTTAGTGAGATCTCTCCCACTGACGTATCATTTGGTCCGCCCGAAACAGGTTGGCCAGCGTGAATAACATCGCCAGTTGGTTATCGTTTTTCAGCAACCCCTTGTATCTGGCTTTCACGAAGCCGAACTGTCGCTTGATGATGCGAAATGGGTGCTCCACCTTGGCCCGGATGCTGGCTTTCATGTATTCGATGTTGATGGCCGTTTTGTTCTTGCGTGGATGCTGTTTCAAGGTTCTTACCTTGCCGGGGCGCTCGGCGATCAGCCAGTCCACATCCACCTCGGCCAGCTCCTCGCGCTGTGGCGCCCCTTGGTAGCCGGCATCGGCTGAGACAAATTGCTCCTCTCCATGCAGCAGATTACCCAGCTGATTGAGGTCATGCTCGTTGGCCGCGGTGGTGACCAGGCTGTGGGTCAGGCCACTCTTGGCATCGACACCAATGTGGGCCTTCATGCCAAAGTGCCACTGATTGCCTTTCTTGGTCTGATGCATCTCCGGATCGCGTTGCTGCTCTTTGTTCTTGG